>JBBRUM010000225.1:0-6317 GCA_038247815.1 Tepidisphaerales bacterium
ACCAGCATCGCCACCCCCGCCATCGACGCGTACACGTAGTGGTCCGAAACCGTCGAGAAATACTGGAACAAAAACGGCGTCATCCCCAGCACCGGCGAACACGCAATGACAAACCACGCCCCCGCCAGTGGCACGACCGCGTCCTGCGGCTTCCCCCGCTTCCACACCCAAACCGCCGCCGCCCCCAACACCACCGGCACCACCCAGGTCCACCAAATCGCCCCCGACTCCAGGATGACCGCCGGCGTCCGCCCGTAATCGAACGCCAGCCCCACCGGCCAGACCACTTTCGCCGCGTAAAACGCCAACGTGTCCAGCGCGATCAGCGGCCGCATTGGCAGCCCCAGCGTCGGAACCCCGCCCCCCGGCTGGGCGAGTCGCGTCCAAACCATCACCACCGGCACGAAAATAAACCACGCCCACGTCCCCCGCACCGCACCCCTCCAACCACCCCCAAGCACCAGCGCGTGCACAGCAAACGCCAGCGCGGGCGTAACCATCGCCGTCGGTTTGCTCAGCGTCCCCAGTACAAAACACGCCAGCCCCGCCCACCACCACGCCCGCCGTTTCGCCCCTTCCCCGGCCTCCCCACGCCCCCCCCCATCCACCCATTTCATGTAGCACACCACCGCCGCCAACGCCCACATCCCCCACAGCACGTCCTTCATCCCGCTCGTCCACGCCACCGACTCCACCTGCAACGGGTGCACCGCAAACACCGCCGCTCCCAGCCAAGCCCGCCCATCCACCGACCACACCCCTTCATCCATCATCTCCTCCGCCCTTTCCCTCCCCACCAGCACCCTCCGCACCAGCACGAACACCAGCAACGTCGAAATCACATGCACCGCCAGGCTCGCCGCGTGAAACACCGCCGGGTTCAACCTCGCACCCCAGTCGTCGGCTTGACTCAAATACGCCCCCTGCGCCAGCAGCCCCCAAAGCGTGTACGTCACCGGCACCCACAGCCCCGCCTCCACGTTCCGCGGGTCCCAAAACGACAGAAGCTTCCCCCACTCCGGCGGGTTGAACGCCACGTGCTGGTACAGCGTGTGCGGATCGTCCCACGTCGAAAAGTCGTTGCCCAACACCCGCCCCATCGCAAGCAGCACCAGCGCCACCAGCCCCAGTGTCGGCCATACCGGAAGCAACTTGCCCCCCCCGTCATTGGTCTTCTCCGCGACACTCATCGAACCATTACCTTAGCCCCGGAAGGCACGGCCAGCAGCGCCATCCGACCCGTCGCCGCGCCATCCCGCCGGTGCGAATAAAAGTCCGCCGCCGACCCGAACGTGCACTCGCCGCTTAACTCAATCGCCTCCCTCCGAACCCCGCACCGCACCATCTGCAACGCGCAGCTCTCCGCCACCCCGGCCCGCCCTTTCCCCGTCTCCGGCACCTCGTGCGCCATCAACCCCTGCGCCCGAAACGCCTTTACCACTTCTAGTCCCACCTCGAAATTACGCATCGAAATGCACGGAAACACCGCCGCCGCCACCGGGGCAGCCCCCGCGGCGACCATCGCCCGCGCCGCCGCACCCACCACATCCGCCACCACCCCACGCCACCCCGCGTGCACCGCCGCAATGACACGCCCACCCTCCGACGCCATGAGCACCGCCGCGCAGTCCGCCGTACGGATGCACAACGCCCGCGACGGGTCGTCACTCACCAAAGCGTCGGCTTGCCGCCCGTTCTCGAACTCCCTCCCACGCTCCACCCGGAGCACTCCGTTCCCGTGCACCTGCCTTGCCGAACATCGCGACCACGGCAACCCCGCCGACACCGACAACCGGTGGTAGTTCCCACGCATGTTCTCCTCCGAGTCCGCAGCCGAGGTCCCCGACGGATTTCCCAGGTTCAACGTCGCAAACACCCCCGCACTCGTACCCCCCAATCGCGTCGAAAAACAGTGCCTCACACCCATCGCCGCCAGCCTCGCCGAGCGGTAATAGGTCACACCCGATTCGTGAACCAATCGATCCATCTCCCCCGATTGTGCCCCACCCGCCCCGATTCCGCACCCCCGTCGACCCACTAAAACTCCCCGCCCCCACTTTCAACCCGCCCAAACCCCGGTACCCTCTCCCCCATGCCCACGCGGTCACCCAAGGTCGGTGTCTTCCCCGGACAGTTCGATCCCATCACCCTCGGACACCTCGACGTCATCCGACGCGGCGTCATGCTTTTTGACGTCCTTTACGTCGCCGTCGGTATCAACCCCGAAAAACGCGAGTTCTTCACCCAACTCGAGCGCGTCGAGCTCATCCGCTCACTGCTGGCCGACGAACCCTCGGTCCGCGTCGAGTCCTACGCGGGGTTGACCGTCGATTTCGTTCGCAAGGTCGGCGCGACCTCGCTGCTCCGAGGCATTCGCGACGCCTCCGACCTCCGCTACGAGTTCCAACTCGCCCAGGTCAATCGCGCCGTCGGCTCGGTGGAGACCGTTTTCATCATGACCGGCGACCAGTATGCACTGACGAGTTCCAGTCTTATCCGCCAGATCGTTTCCCTTGGCGGCGACGTGCGGACCTTGTCTTCGCTTTTGCCCGAGGTCGTCATCCAACGTCTTGTCGAGGTGCAGGAAAAGTTCCGCCAGACCTCTGCCGACACCCCCCCGACCTGACAATCTTTAACGGTTCGCTGCGAAGTGCCAATCTTCGATCAACCCACGGCACGGGGCCGGATATTCACGCAAGTTGAGTAATCCAATGCACATAGAACGCGGGCGTTGCACGCTCCCGCCTGCAATCTGTGGTGGCGACCGCCCGGCGGCAGGGGGGGCTGGCACTACCGGCGGTGTAAAACCGATTGCTTCCGTTGCTATCGGGATGGACATTAGATAATCTTTACGGAAGTTGGAGTGCGTTCGGCGACGGTCGCTGAGTGCAACTTCGACATGTGAGTCGAGAGTCTTCAGGCTGACGTGACACGGCGAAAGGGCGGAATTCCGCCCGGGTGACTGATGGTGATCGTCGCAAGGCGGTTATTGCGGGCACTTAGTTAAGGCACTGATACATTCAATTGTCTCGCGCCGACCCCGCCAAGCTCGAAGCCGCCCCTCGACGCAATCGAAAGGAGTGCGGAATGAACCGCACCAACAAGACCAAGGGTTTCACCCTGGTCGAACTGCTCGTCGTTATCGGGATCATCGCTTTGCTGATCTCGATTCTTCTCCCGTCGCTGAACCGCGCCCGCGAGACCGCCAACCGCGTCAAGTGCGCCAGCAACCTGCGCCAAGTCGGCCAGGCCATCCAGCTCTACGCCAACGAAAACCGTGGCGCGTACCCCCGCACGTTCTACAACTCCAGCTCGGCTGGGGCGGTCACGGGTTTCACCGTGAGCAACGCCGGGTCGGCCCAGAGCGATCCGTTCGGTGGATCGGCCCCGACCGCGATCGGTACCGGCAGCGACCTTGTCGGGATCAACAACATCCCGGCCTCGCTGTTCCTGCTCGCCCGTACGCAGGATATCGGCTCGGAAGTCTTCACCTGCCCGTCGTCCAACGCGAGCAAGGATGACTTCGGTGGTGGCAACAACACCGCCCAGAACCGCTCGAACTTTTCGAGCATTCAGAACAACCTGAGCTACTCCTTCGCCAACCCGTACCCCTCGGGCGTGGCGGTCGGCTCGGGCTACCGTCTGAACACTTCGCTCTCGCCCGACTTCGCCGTCATGTCGGACATGAACCCCGGCATTACCGGTTCGGGCAACTTGGTCACCGCCGTCCGCACGGCGTCCCCCTCCAGCCAGATCAAGCTCGGCAACTCCAACAACCACGACCGCGACGGCCAGAACATCCTCTACGGAGATGGTCGCGTCGAGTTCGTCCAGTCGCCCTTCTCCGGCGTCGCCCGTGACAACATCTTCACGGTCTCCGATACCACCACCTCGGCCGGTGTGACCAACACCAATCCGGCCCTCACCACGTCGACCGTCATCGGTTCGCCCGCCGACAGCAACGACTCGGTGCTGCTCCCGACCGACGACAACTAATCAGCCGACGCCGATTGGTTAAACTCGCTGGCGATTCCGATAGAGAGTGGTCGGAGTCGATGGCACAAGAAATCGAAGCCCGCCCCCGTCAAAAGGGGCGGGCTTTGTTTTGTCATCCCCCTCACTTGATTTGCCGCTACAAACCGGCCGCCCAATTTGTTATCTTCGCCCCGCACATGGAAGAAACGGTCCTCCCCCAAACTCAGGACGGCGCGGGTTACGAATCCAACCGCGTACGTCAGTTCACGATTTTCCTCTCCAACAAGGTCGGCCGCCTCCAAACGCTCGTCCGATCCCTCGAAGAGGGAGTCAGTCGGATCGCCGCCATGTCCATCGAAGAGTCCTCCGACGCCTCGCTCGTCCGCGTCGTCACCACCGACCCCGACGCCAGTCGCGAACTCCTCCGAGACGCGGCCTTCCCCTTCATCGAAACCGACCTCCTCGCCGTCGAGCTCCCCGAACACTCCGACCAGCCCCTGCTCAAGATCTGCGCCGCTCTCCTCACAGCCGAAATCAACATCCATTACGCCTACCCCCTGCTCATCAGCCCGCGCGGCCCCTCCCTCGCCCTCCATGTCGACGACCCCACCCTCGCCGCCCGACTCCTCATCCGAAAGGGCTTCGTCCTCATCGGTGAAAGCGACTTGGCCTGCTGAGTTCCCGGAGGAAGTCTCACCCCCTCCCGATACCCCCATTCCCAAAACCTTGACCGGCCCCCCGACCCGTCTTTGACCCATCCACCCACGAAAAAAGAACCGGCGACCCGAGGGGGTCGCCGGCGTTGTATCCGCCGAGAGTGCGGTAAATCTGTGGCTCGCGATTATCGCTTCGAGAACTGGAACTTGCGGCGTGCACCACGCTGACCGTATTTCTTTCGTTCCTTCATGCGTGCGTCACGGGTCAGGAAGCTGCCGTCACGCAGCGGCTTCTCGATCGAGGCGTCGTACTTGAGCAGGGCCCGCGACAAGCCCATGACAATCGCGCCCATCTGTCCCGTGGGCCCGCCGCCGCTGGTGTTCACCCAGATGTCCATCTTGCCGCCCGTGTTGGTCACTTCCAGCGGGCCAAAGATGGTCTTCCGGTCGCGCTCGCCGGAGAAATACTCGTTGAGAGTCTTTCCGTTGATCTCGATCTTGCCCGTCCCCGGCGCGATGCGCACCCGGGCGACGGCGGACTTGCGGCGACCAACGCCCCACACATAGGTCTTCGGGCCGGAAGCGGTTTCAGTTGCGGTGTCACTCATGGGATTCTCTTGGGTAAAGTCGGATAATCGTAGGATTGGGTAAGCTCACCCGCCCGAAAGTCAGGCGTCGGGCGATTTACGAGAACTTGAGTTCCTTCGGCTGCTGCGCCTGATGCGGGTGGGTCGTACCCGCGTAAATCTTGAGCTTCAGCAGCATGTGCCGCGCCAGCGCGTTCTTCGGCAGCATCCGTTTGACGGCGAGCTCGATCACCCGCTCGGGGCGCTTCTCGTTCATGTGGCGGTAGCTATACAGCTTGCGACCACCGGGGTACCGCGAATAGGTGTCGTACTCGATCACGTCAGCCTTGCGGCCGGTGACCTTGACCTTGCCCGCGTTGAGCACGATCACGAAATCGCCCGTGTCGACGTTCGCGGCGTAGGTGGCTTTGTGCTTGCCTTGGAGAATCACCGCGATCTTCGACGCCAAGCGACCGAGAACCTGGTCGGACGCATCAACGACGTGCCAATGGGCATGGACTTCGCCGGGCTTGGGGAAATAGGTGGACATAATGGGCGACCTCAGGGGGGCAAAAACTCTACGGGGGGTAACTCTACGGGGGGATACGGGTGACCAACGGCAAAAACGCAGAGATTTCCGGGATTTCTTTGTGGAAATCCCGGACAGCGGAGGCGATACATGCAGCCATCGGCAGCACTCCCGCGACCGCAACGGTTTCCCATCTAAGGGCAACCGCACTGGAGAGGGCTATCGTAGACCCTCGGTCGGTCGTGTCAAGGCACTTGTCTATCGCCGTTTCCGCCCCAGCTCCCACTCAAGGCTCCCATGCCCGTCCGCGTGCTTTCTGTCGAGTCCACCCCCAACCCCAACGCACGCAAGTTCATCTGCTGCAGGCAATTAGCCGCCGTCCGCTCCAGTTATTTTTCCCCCGAATCCGCCGCCTCCGATCCCTTGGCTGCCGCACTTTTCGCCCTCCCCGGCGTCGTCGCCGTCATGACCCTCGGCGATTTTGTCACCGTCACCAAGACCCCTGAATCCAAGTGGCCAGACCTCGTCAAGTCGATCCGGGCCACCCTCTCATCACTTCCCGACTAGTCCTACTTGATCTTCGGCGGCGTC
>JBBRUM010000226.1:0-6311 GCA_038247815.1 Tepidisphaerales bacterium
CTCGCTCACCTCGTCTCCAAAATCGCAGCCGACGTTCCCGAACTCCCCCGCCTGCGCCTCTCCTCGCTCGAACCCGGCGACCTCACACCCGACCTGCTGACAGCACTAGGTCGGTCCCCTCAGATCGTGCCCCACTTCCACCTCCCTCTCCAGTCCGGGTCTGACGCGGTGCTGCGGCGGATGAACCGGCAGTACACGCGGAAGGATTTCCGCGAACTCATCTCCGAGCTTCAGGGCTCCTTTGACCGACCCGCGCTCACCACAGACATCCTCACTGGCTTCCCCGGTGAGACCCCCGCCGACTTCGACGAAACGCTCGACATCGTCGACCACGCGCGGTTTCTCCACATCCACGCCTTCCCCTTCTCCCCCCGCCCCGGCACAGCCGCGGCCCGCTGGACCACTGACTTCGTCCCCGGCGACATCGCCAACGCCCGATCGAAGCGCCTCCGCGACCGCTGCCAAGCCCACGCGCTGGAGTTCCGCCAGTCGTTCCTAAACCAAACCGCCACCGTGATCATCGAGGCGTCCACCTCTGCCAGCGGCCACCCCCACGGCCGCTGCGAACGCTACTTCGACATCGAACTCCCCGGAATCCCACACGTCCCCGGCCAGCTTGTTCGCACGAGAATCGCCCAAGTCTCCCCCGACACGACGGTCGGCGAGCCTCTGGACATGGTGGCCAACCCCCCATGATCTCGGTTCTCCAACGCGTTTCCTCCGCATCCGTGGTAGTCGACGGCGGGACCATCGCCTCGATTGGACCCGGACTCCTCGTCCTCACCGCCGTCCAAGTCGAAGACACCGACGACGACCTGCGAAAAACCGCCGACAAAATCCTCACCCTCCGCGCCTTCCCCGATGGCGACAAGGCCTACCACCTCGACATCACCCAACTCTCTCCCCCCGGCGAAATCCTGCTCGTCCCCAACTTCACGGTCGCAGCCGATATCTCTTCCGGCCGTCGCCCCTCTCTCCACCCGGCTGCGCCCCCTCTCGTCGCCAAAGAAATGTTCGCCCAACTTCTCTGCCTCCTCCGATCCAGGCACCCGCCCACCCAATCAGGCCAATTCGGCGCCGACATGCAAGTCTCCCTCACCAACTCCGGCCCCCTTACCCTCCTCTACAACACCCGCCTTTAACGCCGGACTTCCCCCGCCTCTCTCTCCGGGAGACGTCGGCTGTACCCAGCCGGGTGAGTGTACTGGCCCATCCCCGCAAGAAAGCTGGGCCGTATAACCCGCGGCGCGACATCCAAAAGCTTCGCCCCCCTTTACTCCTCCCCGTTCTCCGTCTTCACCTCCACACTCCTCCCGCTCTTCACCGACCGGTACCCCGCCTCCACGATCTGCATCACCCCCAGCGCCCGCCTGGCCGGCCCCATTCGCTCCTCGACCTTGCCCCCGGCCAGGGCCTTGAGTTCCCGCATCATCGCCGGGTAATGCGTCACTTTCGGCCCCTTCAGTGCGGTGACCTTCGGCTTGCCCGGCTCGCCGCGGTACAGCATCGGTCCCTGTGCCGTATACACCTCGACTGCCCCTGCATCACCCGACACCCGGCAGCCGACGCCGTACTGCGCCGGCGGCAAATGCACCGCCCACGCCACCGCCAGCTCGAGACTCTTCCCACCCTCGAGGCGAACCAGCAACGTGATCCCCTCTTCAACGCCGAGCTTCGTCAGTCCCCGCTGTTCCACAGCCAGCACCGTCTCCGGCTTGGCGTACCCCAGCAGCCCCCAGGCGACCTCCAGCGCGTGCACCCCGAGGTCCATCAGCGCCCCACCGCCCGACCGCGCCGGGTCCGTGTACCAGCCCGAGGCTTCCTTCAGCGTCCGAGCCCCCTGCGGCACGCCCATGGGCCTGAACCACGTCGCGCGGGCGGTCATCGGCGTTCCGACGTATCCCTTTTCGACGGCCTGCCGCGCGGCCATCTCGTGGCCGCCATAATGCCTCGGAAATGCGGGAAGCAGCACGCGCGGCGCACCGGGCTTGCTCTTGTCGGTGGTCTTTCCCGTGGCGGTCTCGGCTGCGCGAACCATGGCCCGCGTGCCCTTGACGTCCATCGCCGGCGGCGACTCCACCACCACATGCTTCCCCGCCCGCAGCGCCTTGACCGCCCACAGCGCGTGCAGGTCCGTCGGCAGGCAGACCGACACCACGTCGATCCCCGGATCTTTCAGCATCGCCTCAATGCTCTCGAACTCCCGCGACCCCGCGAACTCCTTGACGAACGCGGTCGTCCGGGCCGGAATCAGGTCGCAGACACCCTCGACCCTAAACCCCCCGGCTTGGACGTACCCGCGACCATGTGCCACACCACCGCCACCGGCCCCCAATATCCCGACACGCATTGTTTCACCCATAACAGAAGATGGTAACAGTTTTCCCCCACTCGTAATCCCGCGTTCCCGGTTATCATATCGTCCCATACATGTCGCAGCCCTCACCCTCCCAACCCAATCCCCCCACCCGCGAGCAGTTCCTCGAGCACGTCGTCGAGCTCATCAAGGGCCGGTTTCCCCTCGTCAAAGTTGCCCGCAGTGACCAGTCTTTCTCGCTCAAGCTCAACGGCCACTCGGCATCGCTCGAAAACCTCTACCGAGTCATCACCCTCAAACCCGACGACACCAAGCATCAGATCGAGCGCTGGGTCGTCGAACTCCTCCGCGCCTCCGAGGGCACCCCAGACGAGCAGGGGGGTTTCGACGATCTCAAAGACCGCCTCCTCCCCGTTCTCCTCGCCGAAGGCCCGCAAGACGTCGACGCGGCCGGCATCGTCTCCCAACCCCTCATCGACGGCCTCCGCGTCGCTTACGCCCTCGACCACGACCGCACCATCTCCTATCTGCCCAGGTCCGTCTTTGACTCATGGGAGCTTCCCGTCGAAGAACTCCACGAAACCGCCATCGCCAACCTCGTCTCCCGCAGCGAAGCCATCAACGCCCACGCCGCCCAAGACAACAACGGCGCCGTCTACCTCATTCTGTTCCAAACAATGGACGGCTACGACGCCGCCCGCCTCCTCCTCCCCACGCTTCACGAACGCCTCCGCAGCTACCTCGGCTCGCCCTTCGTGGCCGCCGTCCCCAACCGCGACATCCTCATCTGCTTTCGCAACGAACCCGACGTCGTCGAAAAACTCACCCAACAAATCGGCCAAGACTACCGCTCCATGCCCCACCAAGTCACCGACAAACTCTTCCTAGTCACCCCCGACGGCATCGCCCCGAGGGCCTAAGCCCGTTGCCCAACCACACGCCTTCCCCACACGATCCCGGCCCACTGCGCCGCACCCACCCCGCCCGTTGGGGCTTCACCGCGCCCCGCGCTCCGTCGCCCTCACCTTCCCCCATCCAAATCCCAACCACTCCGTCCCCTTGCCCCCCTCTTGCTCTGCCTCAATCATGCGTCATGAAGCTCGGAATGTGCACTCCCGTCGCCAACGCCCCAGCCGCCAAGGTGGCTGGCTTCGACTTCGTCGAGGAAAACGTTCAATCCCTCCTCCACGCCCACGACCAAACCGTCGACGTCTGGCGGGGCGCCGACCTCGCCCTCTCCGCGCCGCTTCCCGTCCCCTCGGCCAACTCCATGGTCCCCGGCCACCTCAAAATCACCGGCCCGCAAGCCGACTCCGCCGCCCTCGCCAAGTACATGACCATCGCCCTCTCTCGCGCACGCCGCGTCGGGATTAACACCATCGTCTTCGGGTCGGGTGCGGCACGCGCGGTGCCAGACGGCTTCTCGCATTCCATCGCAGCCGACCAAATCGTCGCCTTCCTCCGCTCGATCGCACCCCTCGCCGACGACAACGCCGTCACCATCGTCGTCGAACACCTCAACAAAAAAGAGTGCAACATCCTTAACGGCCTCGCCGAAGCCGCCGACATCGTCCGCCGCGTCAACCATCCCTCCGTCCAACTCCTCTTCGACTCCTACCACTTCTGGACGGACAAGCTCCCCATCTCCGAACTCAAGGACAACCTCGCCCTCGTCCGCCACGTTCACCTCGCCGACCGCGACGGCCGCGTCGCCCCCGGCCTCTCCCAA
Organism: Tepidisphaerales bacterium; assembly: GCA_038247815.1. Taxonomy (GTDB): domain Bacteria; phylum Planctomycetota; class Phycisphaerae; order Tepidisphaerales; family Tepidisphaeraceae; genus JBBRUM01. The sequence continues at coordinate 4,047 of JBBRUM010000226.1, forward strand.
ACCAGCGATTACCGACCCATCTTCAACCTCCTCAAATCCGTCAACTACAACGGCCGCGTCGCAATCGAATCCGCACCCTTCGACATCCCCACCCAAGGCCCCCAAATCGCCTCGTTCGTCCGATCAACGTGGGAAAACTCTTAATCGCCCGCCCAACCCCCGCTCCTATACTGCCCTCCCATGTTGATGAAATACCGCCTCTTCACCCCCGGCCCGACCTCCGTCCCCGAAGCCACGCTCCTCGAACTCGCCAAACCGGTGCACCACCACCGCACAGCCGAGTTCCGCGCCACCTTCGCCGAGGTCCAAACACTCCTAAAATACGTCTTCCAAACCGCCCAGCCCATCCACGTCATCACCGGCTCGGGAACCGGCGCCTACGAAGCCGGCCTCACCTCCGTCTTCGCCCCCGGCTCACGCGTGCTCAACGTCTCCAACGGTAAGTTCGCCGAACGCTGGGCGCAAATGGCCAAGTCCTTCGGCTTGGACACCAAAGAGCTCAAGCTCGACTACGGCACCCACGCCACACCCGCCCTCATCCAAGCCGAACTCACCTCCGCCGCCGCAGCCGGTAAACCCCTCGACGGCGTCCTCATCGTCCACTCCGAAACCTCCACCGCCACAATCTGCGACCTCGAATCCATCGCGACAGTCATCCGCACCGTCTCCCCCTCGACCCTCCTCGTCACCGACGGCATCACCTCCATCGGCGCACTCCCGTTCAAAATGGATGAATGGGGGATTGACGTCGCCATCACCGGCAGCCAAAAGGCGCTCATGCTTCCCCCGGGCCTCGGCTTCGTCGCACTCTCCGAACGCGCCCAAGCCCGAATGCACGCCACCCCCGCCACCGGCCGCCAGTTCTACTTCGACCTCCGCAAGTCTGAGAAAACCCTCGCCGACGGCGACACCCCCTTCACCCCCGCCAACACCCTCGTTGAGGGCCTCCTCGTCTCCCTTCGCATGATCCGCGCCGAAACCATCGAAACCATCTGGAAACGCACCGCCACCACCGCCGCCGCATTCCGAGCCGCCATGCGCGCAGCCAACCTCGAAGTCTTCTCTCAAACCCCCGCCGACTCCGTCACCGCCATCAAGTTTCCCCAAAACGGAACCGGCGCAGTCAACGACAAAGCCTTCCGCAACCACCTCAAAAACGCCCACAACATCCATGTCGCCGGCGGCCAGGGCTCGATGGAAGGCACCATGTTTCGCCTCAACCACATGGGCTACACCGACATCTACGACTGCCTCGCAGCCGTCGCCGCCATCGAACACACCCTCAAAAAACTCGGCCACCCCTTCGAACAAGGCAAACCCCTCTCCACCGCCCACGCCGAACTCTCCAAACTCTTCACCTAACTTCACCACCGCACTCCCGCTCTCGCCTCCTCGCCGCCTCGCCTCTTTACCTTCTCCCCCTTCCTTCGTCCTTTCCTCTCCATGATCATCTCCATCCTCGGCACTGGAAACGTCGGCTCGACCCTTGGCACGGTCTGGACCTCCCGCGGCCACCACGTCCGCTTCGGCACGCGCGACACCGCCAAGCCCGCGCTCCTCGAACTCCTCGCCAAGCTCGGCCCACGCGCTTCCGCGCACTCCCCCCTCGAATCCCTCCACTCCGCCGAAGTCGTCCTCCTCGCCCTCCCCTGGTCAGCCGTCGAGCCAACCCTCTGCCGCCTCGCCCCCGCCCTTGCCGGCAAGGTCCTCATCGACGCCACCAACCCCCTCTCCGAAGACCTCTCCACGCTCACCGTCGGCACGACCACCTCCGGCGGCGAACTCGTCCAAGAGTGGGCACCGCTCGCCAAAGTCGTCAAAGCCTTCAACTCCACCGGCTCAGCCAACATGGCCAACCCCCTCTACCGCCTCACCAAACTCACCATGCCCTTCGCCTCCGACCACCCCGAAGCCAAAACCGCCGCCGCCTCCCTCATCTCCGCCTGCTCCTTCGAACCCCTCGACACCGGCCCACTTGCCATGTCCCGCACCCTCGAACCCCTCGCCCTGCTCTGGATCAAACTCGCCTTCGCCCAAGGCCTCGGCCAAGACTTCGGCTTCGCCCTGCTGCGAAAACCCGGCCGCCAATAGCCGAGGAGCTCGCCCCCACCCCCCCCCAACGGAAACACGGGCAGCCAGGGTCTCGCGCGGACTTGGAACGGATAAATAAATTGTAAATTTATTATGAACAGTAATTAACATTCCCCGCCGCGCCGCCACTCCACCCTCTCCCTTCGTCCGCGCAAGTCCCAGCCTCCCCACTCC
>JBBRUM010000227.1:0-6285 GCA_038247815.1 Tepidisphaerales bacterium
ACAACGGAGAAGACGACAAAAATCAGCAGCAATCCGACGGGAAGATAGTTCCCGACGAGGAACGTGTTGTTGACGACATAGTCGTTGTACGGGGTCAGTCCGCAGATGAACAGAACGCCGAAGAGCCCCAGGGCGATGGATCGCCAGGAGACGGGCGACCGTGATTTCGCCGACGCGGCGTCGGGCTGGGTGGAGAGCTGGGGGGGGACGACACTCATGGAAATCGGCAACCTAGAACGTGGACTGGAACACGGACTTGGACATGAACACCAGGCCCAGCGAGAGCATCATGATCAGGCCCATCCCACAGCCGAAACCGGCCGCGAAAACGACGCGATACTGCGGCCACATGTCGCCATACTTCTTCGCAAAGTAGTACCGCCCGAGGAGCGCGCCTGCGAACTGCGGCAGGATCGCGTCCGGGGTGGATTGGTCGAGCCCGCGGATCACTCCGTACACCATCAACACGGGTAAGCCAAGAAACGACATTAACCCGTAACTGAGCAGCGCAACGGCGAGGCCGATGAAGATGAACAGGGGCTTGAAGGCTTCAAAGAACGGGCCTTGCTGGCCGCCGGGGAGGGTGGAGGAGAAGATGACGGCTTGGCGGAAGGCGTTGACCTCCCAGAGTTTTTCGGCGTAGGGAAACGCCGAGGAGGGCACGGGGGCGATGCGCCAGATGAACTGTGAGAAGACGATCGTCGCGACGAACACGACGGGGAGGATGAAGATCTCGGCTTTGACCATCGAGCGGAACGATGTGCCGGTGAGTTCGGTTTGGCGGAAGTAGAGCGCCTGCCAGCCGTGATTGTTGGCGGGGAAGGGGGTGAACCAGATGGCTGCACCCTGGTAGCCGGTGAGGATGAAGGTGGCTTCGCGGACGAAGGGGATCTGGGTCGACTGTCCGACGACGCCCTCCATCCGGGCCGAGACGTAGGAAATCAGGGGGGTGTAAATAAACCCGTAAAAGATCAGCACACCGACGAGCAGCGGGGTGACGGCGGAGTTCATCGCGGAGAGGGAGTGGGCGTAAGAAAGCAGGGCGATGGCGATTGCGATGACCGCGGCGGTGGATACGACATAGATGGCGGCGGCGATCCACAGGGGGAAGTCGCCGCGACCGGGTGGCGGTCGGAGGAAACGGCCCCAGTCGAGTCCGACGACGGCTTGCTCGTCGATGTCTTTCTTCTTGGCCATCAGCCCTTGGATGACGGAGACGAACCCGATGACCGCGATGGCGGCGGTGAGACCCAAACCGAAGGAGAGGTAAAAGTCGAGGTAATTCGAGTTGATCGTAGCCAGTGCGCCGACGCCTTCTCGCCAGCTCTTGAGCACCCCCGTGTTGTGCAGGACGGGGTTCATGACCATGCAGATCAGCAGCCCCAGAAAGCTCCCGACCATCGCCCAGAACGGCAGCACCATTCCGAAAATGATCAAGCCAATATCAAACGAAAGCATGAACGGAACGGCTGGGAGGAATGTCTCGGTGTTGCTGGTGAGGTCCTTGAAGGGGAGGGGAAAGATGGAGATGGGCTCGGTGAGAAATGCGCCGGAAATGGCAGGGAGGGCGAGGTAAAGCGTGCCAAAAGTCAGCCCGAGCATCGCGCCGAAGGAGAAGACGCGCCAGCGCCACGTCTCCTTTCCATCCGAAGCGTCAGCCAGCGCGGTGATCCCCTGGGCACCGACGGGGGCCATCGGAAACGGCAACCGCTCACCGTCGGAGGTAAGCCGGAACAGGATGTACCCCAGCGAGAACGAGTCCAACCTGCCGAGGAGCATGCCCAATGCGAGCAAACCGATCGGGGCCAGCCACGCGGGGTGGAAAAACGTGCGCAGCCCAAGCACATCCGGCGAGGAGGGAGAGACCCACGGGGGTATCTTGTCGGCGAGGTTAAACTGCCGAAACATCTCGGACTGCGGCAGGAACTGGTTCCAGAGCAGCGGCGGGAAGGTGACCAGCGACGCGCCGGCCATGTAATAGAGGACGTAGATCTCGGGCCGCTTGAGGACGGTGAAGGAACGACGGGCGACCTCGAGGAAGAGAATGATCGTGACCCACTGCGCCGCCCCGCCGACGCCGCCGCCCATCACCAGGTTCATGTACATGCTGGCTGGCGTCATCACCATGCCGACGAACAAACCGCCGACCATGGCCTTGACGCCAAAGCCCTCGTCCCAATGGTCGGGGACGGGCATGAGGTCGCGGAACTCCTTTAGCTCACGATCTTCTTTCATGGTTCACAAGTCCTCATCGTGGAGCTACCCGAGCCTGACTACGTCGCCGGGGACGGTTTGGACAACGGTTTCGGTGGGGACGACCGCGAGCTTCTTGCTCTCCTCGACGTACTCCATCATGCGTTGCGGCGTGAGGGATCGCCATTGCAGGAACTGCCTGCGGATTTCGGTGAGGAAGGTGCGGTTCATGCGATACCAGCTCGAGTCGTCGCCGGAGAGGCGCTGGAGTACGACTTGGACCTCGTAGATGTCGTCGAACTCGCCGGGGTGGATGAGCATCATCAGATGCTGGCGGACGCCGAGGTCGAACGGGGTAAGCCAGACAACGCACTTGAGCCCGCGCGACTCTCGACCGAGCTCGTCGGGAATGCTGAAGACTTCGACGTTGCCGGCTGAGAACTTGCCGATCGAGCCCTCGCGATGGGCGTCGAAGAACTCGGCGAGGTAGGCGACGGCGCCCTGCGCGGCGGTTTTGTTAATGGTGAACGGAAGGTCGGCGGTGATCTGGTCGTTCTTCGGAATGGGAACCCGCCAGCTACGCTCGATGCTCGGGGCGGCGATCTTGCTGGCCAGCCGCGCCGGGACCAGCGCCGACAGCAGCACGACGACGAGGATCAACCCCAGCGTGAGCATCGCACTCGTGCCGGAGTAATTCAGTGTCACCCCGCCCAGCCAGCCAAGGTGCAGCAGCACCGTGCCCACACCCTGGCCGATGACGTATCCGAAGACGGCGCCGATCAGGCCGTAAGTCATAGCCTCGGCGACGAAGAGCGCCCCGACGTGCACCGGGGCCAAACCAAGGGACGTGTAAACGTGGATCTCGCGCTTTCGTTCCGCGATCGAGCCCATCATGGTGTTGAAGATGATCAGCCCTGCGATGGCGAGGGGGATGGCAACCTGTCCCGCGCCCGAGACGGCTGTGAGGTTGCCCGCGGCGAGCATTCGAACGCCGTCGTCGAACCCGGCAAAGAGGGCGAGGGCGAATCGGCGGGCGAGTTCGTCGCCGACAAGCTTGACCTCGGCTTCGTCGGCGAGGCGGACGGTGACCGAACGGAGCGAGGCGTTGGGGAGGATGCGCGACAGCTCGGCGGGGACGATTGCGAACTGCGAGGCGGACAGGTGTTCGTAAACGGTCTGGAGTTCGGCTGCGCCGGAGTTGGCGTCGAGGTCGAGGGACTCGGCGTCGTTGTTGGAGAGTTGTCGCCCGGAGGCGTCGAGCGCGCCGAGGGAGTAACGCAGCGGGGCGAGGGGTTCGCCGGAGAGGGTGATGACCTCGCGGTCGAACTTTTCCGGATCGAAGACGCCGGCGACCTTGACGCGCACGCCGGCCAGCCAGACGAAGTCGCCCTCCGCCACGGCGAGGCGTTTGGCCGCCGGGGCGGGCAGGAAGATGATGTCGCGCACGCCCGACTCGAGCTCGGCGTATTGCGTCGCCCCGAGCACCTCGGCGATGCGGGACACCTTGGACTCACCGGGGGTGACGCCGAGGAGCGCGGCGGCGGCGAAAAGCTTCGGCTGGGCGGTCCCGTCGCCGGAGACGATGTGCACCTGCTCGCGCGGGTCGCCGGCGTTGACGTTCCACCAGCGCTGCACGACTTGGCGCTCGCCAAGGGTGGCCCGGAGGTTCTCGATGACCGCGGCGGGCATGGGCCGGAAGCCGCGCTGCCGCAGCATCAGGCCCGGGTACCGCGTGGGCTCGCCGGTGGCCAGGGTGGTGGTGTCGAGCAGGCGGGAGGAGCTGGTGAACGCCAAGACGGCGAAGGTGATCAAAACGATGGTGGTTGCGGTGAGCGCGGTGCGAAACTTGCGCTTGCGCATGTTGGCGATGCCCAGCAGCACGGCCGACATCAGCACCGACGCGCTGGCGATGCTCGCCGCCTGCGCCGTGCCCCGGCCCGAGCGGATGCGCTTGATCTCGGAGTCGAACTTCGAGTAAATCACGAAGATCACCACCCCGCTCATGGTGATAATCGTGAAGGCGAGCACGATGATCAGCGGCGACGAACTAATCTTAAACGCGGGGTGAAAGCTCCACAGCGCCGCCATCATGACCGTGAATATCCCGACGATCCCCGTGAGCTGCCGGTAGACGCTGGGGCTGCCGATGAGCAGCCGCTCCATGCAAAACGAAAACGGGACGCACAGTAGCAGGAGGAAGATGGCCGCGCGGATCACGTCGTTGGCCATGTCGCCGGCGGCGGAATACACGCGGGCCTGGTTCGCCCAGGCGCCGTTGGCGGCGCGATTAAAGGGGTCGGCGCTGGTGGCGGCGGTCGGACGGGTGGCGGCGGTGTCGGCGACGATGGCGCGGGCAACGTCGATCTGCTTGAGGCTCTGCGCCTGCAGGTCGTCCAGCAGCGAGGAACTCACCCCCGCACGGCGGTAACCATCCAAGCGGAGGGTGTTCAGGTGGAAAAAGTCCTGCGCGGTCTGCAGGTTCAGCGGGCCGATCTCGTCGAGCTGGGACCGGTCGAGGCCGCGGGCGGCGGAGACGGCGCTGTCGCCCCCGGCGGTCCTCGCGCCCGGCGGCGGCTGATCGGCCATGTTCAGCAGCACCAGCCGGTTGCCCACCCGCCCGTACCGAAACAGCATGAACGACCGCACTTCGGGCTCGATGAATCCCGCGAGCATCTGGCGGAAGATCAGTCGGGCATACCGTTGGGGGTCGGCGTTGCGCCGCGCGTCGAGCACGACGGCGTCGCCTAGGTCCTGCAGATAGCGCGGGTCGAAGAGCCCGACGAGGGTGATCTCGGCGCACTTGAAGGGCACCGACCGCAGCGTCGCGACCTCGGCTTTGATGTCGGCGTAGGGCTTGATGTCGCCGGCTTGGCGGCCGAAGTCGCTGGTGGCGATGATCGACCCGTCCGGAGCAAGCCGGTAAACGAGCACCAGAAACTGCTGACGCACCGCATCACCGAGGCGCGGCAGGCCCTCGAAAAAATAATGCCCCTCGGCGTCGGTCTCGACGACCTCGTTGCGCCGCTGGCCGATGACGTACCCCATCGTCCAGCCGACTCCAGGCGTTCGCGACCCGAGCGAACCGGTCTGGTATCGCGTCACCAAAAAGCCCTCGCGCGGCAGATCCGGCACCGGCCGGCCCGGCGCCAGCGACACCACCTGCCCCTCGAACCGCTCCCGATTGAACGGGTTCTCAACCGGGCCCCGAAAGGCCACGTCGTTCCACGCACGCTCAATGAGCTCACGCACCCCCGCGAACTGACCCAGCACCGACCCCAACTTCACCCGCTCGACCGTGTCGTTCGGCGTGTCACGCACCAACCGCATGTCGTCCAGCGTCATGAACGTGAAGCCCGGCACGCCCCATGCCTGGCACATCTCCGAACCAATTCCCAGCGGCGCAGCCAGCCAGCTTCGGATCGCACGCGTCCCACTCAGCGGCTCGAAGTCGACCACGTTGCGAACACCGCCGAACCAGCGACTCGCCTCCGCCCGGGCGCGGGCCTCTTCCGTCGCCGGCGGGGACGTCGCCCCCGGCAGGAGCGACTCATAGCTCGTCTCCAGTCGGGAAAACCAATCGCGGTAGTCCAACACCTGCGTGGCGTTGGAAACGTCCTGAAACGCCCCCTGAAACACCGGCCCGGCGCGAACCCCGTCACCCGTGATGTCCAGCGCAATCTGCATCTCGACCGCGCGCGAGTTGTTCGCCCTGCCCGTCGGGTTGGGCTCGGTTCCCACGTTCGTCGCCAGCCAGCCGTACAGCGCGACGCGCTGCTCCAGCTCGGCTTGGCGGTTGGCGAGCTGCCGCACAAGTCCGTCCGTCGGGACGGGCTCGGTCAGCCTCCCGGCGACGGTGTTCGTCGAGGGCAGTTCAACCTTCCCGGGCGTTCCAGCCAACCGCCAGATCGCTCGGGTGATGTACTCGCTGGCGGGCTCGGAGAGCTTTCCGGCAAGCTCGCCCGGACGTTTCTGGAAACACTGCCGCAACTCCGACAGCACGACCTGCCGCTTCTCTAACTCCGCCAATTCCGCCCGACTAGCTTCGGTGGGCGATTCCATCAGGCGCAATCGGAACAGGCGGTCCTGCACGAG
>JBBRUM010000228.1:0-6267 GCA_038247815.1 Tepidisphaerales bacterium
GCCGGTGTCAAGAAGCTCGACGAACCGGTACGGGGCGTCCGACTTTTCCGAGACGGGGATGGGAAGGGGGAAGGAGATGCGGTCGCGCGTGACGCCGGGCATGTCTTGGACGATGGAGATGAGCTTGCCGGCGAGTGCGTTGAGCAGGGACGACTTGCCGACGTTGGGACGCCCGACAATGGCGACGACGGGCATGCGGGACATGGGAATGGGGGTCAGTTGGGGCATGGGGAACTCGGGGTTAGGAGGTCAGTGTAGGCGGAGGGCGTCGTGCCGGAGGCGTGGTTAAACGTTTTGACGGGTGGGGGGTTGCGAAAAATTTAAAAATTGCCCAAAGAAAACGTTGTCATCGTCATTCCTTCGGTTACAGTATGGCTCGGAAGCGGGGCTGACAGAGTGTAGATCCACAACAAATGGAGGCCGCGTCATGGCGAATGTGCGTGAGATTATGGCGTCGAAAGAAGGCTACGTGTTCACCATTACACCAGGGGCGGAGGTCCTCGAGGCCGTTCGGAAGATGAATTACCGGCGGATCGGGGCACTGGTGGTGGTGGACACGGAGCAACAGACGGGCCGAGTGGTGGGCATGTTCACCGAGCGCGACGTGCTGCGGCTGGTGGGGACGCTGCAGGATGTGGCGCACCTGAGGGTGGGAGACGTGATGACGCGGGACGTCGTGACGGTGCTTCCGGACGCGGATCTGGAGGAGGTACAGGAAGCGATGAAGAATCGCCGAGTCCGCCACCTGCCGATTGTGGACCGCGAGGGGTTTCTCATGGGGATGATCTCGATCGGAGATGTCAATGCGTGGTGCGTTGAGCACCAGGCGAGACAGTTGGCGGGGATGCACGAGTACATCTACGGTCGGGGCTGAACTTGGGGCGATGACGTTTGTGGTCCGGTGAGGAGAAACCCGAAGTGGTGCTCGGCGTGCCGTGGGTGCAGGTCAAGCCAGACTTTGTGGGGGGTTTGACCAAATAGGGGATTGTGGGCGAGGGGGCCGGTGTGGGCAGGGAAGGCGGCTAACTGCGCAGCGACGTGGTTGATAGAGGAGTCGTCTTGGGGGCAGCGGGCCGAAGACGAGGAGTTTCGGGGCGGGGAGATTGACTGGGAAGCGGTAGCGACAAATGTACCGAGCGGGTGGGCGGAGGATGAGCCACGCCCGGCGCGGCAGTGTTACTTCGACAAACCCTGTGCGGGACATCTTCATGAAACCCGCAAGGTGGATGCAGATCTGCCCGAGTGACCAGATGTCCCCGGCGCACCTAGCCGGCCACCGAGAGGGACCGCGCGTGGTCAACGGCTTGGTCGAGTTAGCCAAACGTGCGGCGAGGGTTGGGGAAAGCTCGGGCACGGGAGGGAGGTTATACTCGGGACATGGTGATTCGTGCGACCCAACCGACCCGATACCGCTGGACGGTGGAGCAGTACCACCGCTTGGCGGAATTGGGGCTCTTGCGCGACCAACGGACCGAATTGCTAGATGGAGAGATTATCGTCGCGGCGCCGAGGCTAGAGGAACATTCGTTTACGGTGATGTTGGTTCGACGGGCCCTTGAACGGGCGATGCGTAGCCCGGGATATTTGATCCGCGAGGAGAAGCCGATTCGACTTGGTGGGGGGAGTGAACCCGAGCCAGACATCGCGGTCGTGCGCGGAACTCTTGAGCACTTCCCGGGATCGGACCCGCCGCAACAGCCGGCGCTCGTCGTCGAAGTGTCCGTTACGACGGTGGATAGCGACATCGAGAAGATCGGGTTGTACGCGCGGGAGGGGATCCCCGAGGTTTGGCAGGTCGATGTGCGGGCGAGGGAGGTACGGGTGTTCACTGCTCCGGAGGCTGCGCCGGGACTTGCGTACGGGCACCGGTATTCGGTGGTGCGCGTTGTGTCGGGGAACGATGTGATCGATACCACGCTGGCCGAATGCGGTCCGGTGGAGATGCGGGCGATGCTGCTTCCCCGAAAACTGTGAGGGCGCCCGTTGACCCCGTTACCGATTGACGATCATCTTGCGACTGTCGTGCGTGCACTGCGCGAGGGGGGGAACGTGGTGCTCGTCGCCGAGCCGGGGGCGGGGAAGACGACGCGGGTGGCGCCGGCGATTCTGGAGTCGGGTGTGATTGGGGAGGGGGCGGTGGTGATGCTTCAGCCGAGGCGGGTGGCGGCGCGGGCGTCGGCTGAGCGGATTGCGGAGGAGCGGGGGTGGAGAGTTGGGGAGGGGGTGGGGTATCACGTTCGGTTCGAGAGGCGGATCGGGCCGCGGACTCGACTTCGGGTGTTGACGGAGGCGATTTTGTCGCGGCAGCTCCTGAGCGACCCCGAGCTGACGGGGGTGGGGTGTGTGATCTTGGACGAGTTTCACGAGCGGTCGATCCATTGCGACCTGGCGCTGGCGCTGGTGCGGGAGGTGCAGGAAGCGGTTCGGCCGGACCTGAAGATCGTGGTGATGTCGGCGACTCTGGACGCCGAGCCGGTGGCGCGGTTTCTTGGGGAGGGGACGCCGATTATCCGAGTGCCGGGGCGGGTGTTTCCGGTGGCGGTGGAGCATGTGGACCGGCGGGGGCGACCGGCGGAGGACGTGCTGATTGACACCTGTCTTTGCGCCGCCGGAGACGACAGCGGGCACATCCTCGCCTTTCTTCCGGGGGCAGAGGAGATCCGCCGGGCCGAGCGTGCGCTGGCCGGGCGGATCGCGGGTTGCGATGTGCTGCCGCTGCACGGGACGCTGCCGTTTGACGAGCAGCGGCGGGCGGTAGCGCCGTCGGCTCGGCGGAAGTTGATCCTGGCAACCAACATCGCCGAGACGTCGTTGACGATCGATGGGGTGACGACGGTGGTGGATTCGGGGCTGAGTCGGCAGGTGAGCTTCGATCCGCGGCGGGGGCTGGAAAAGCTGTCACTGGGGCGGATCAGCCGGGCGAGCGCGACCCAGCGGGCCGGCCGCGCCGGGCGAACCGCGCCGGGGCGATGCTTCAGACTTTGGACCGCACGCGAGCACGCCGAGCTGCTCGACTTCGATCCGCCGGAGCTGCACCGCGTCGACCTCGCGCCGACGCTGCTCACCCTCGCGTCTTGGGGGGCGGCAAACGTGTCGGCGTTTGGGTTCTTCGAGCCGCCGGATCAGACGACCGTGCTGGCGGCCCAGCGCCTACTGCGGATGCTAGGGGCGATCGACGGACAATCGGGACGGATTACCGACCTTGGCAAGCGGATGGCGAACTTGCCGCTACACCCGAGGCTGGCGCGGCTGCTGGTGGATGCGGTGGACGGTGGCCGGCTGGAAGAGGGGGCAACGGTGGCTGCGATTCTATCCGAGCGGGATTTTCGCCTGCGCGACCGGTCGACGGCGTACGGCGATCGGGGGCCCAAGGAACTGGCTGTGAGCGATCTACTGCCGCGGATGGAGTTGCTCGAACACGCCCAGCGGCGGGGGTTTCACCCCTCGCTGGAAGCCGACGGCGTGGACGGCGTGGCCGCCCGGCAGGTGGTTCGCACGCGGGACGAGCTGCTCTCACGGGCGAAGACCCTCGCGCGGGCGGACCGCCGCGTAGCCGACGATCTGGTGACGCCGGCGTACCCCGACCGCGTGTGCGTGCGCCGCCAAGCCGATCCGGCGTCTGGGTTGATGGTCGGGGGCGTCGGGGTGACGCTGGCGCCGGAGTGCGCCGTGCGGTCGGGGGAGCTCTTCCTGGCCCTTGACGCCCGGGAGGACGACCGCAACGACCGCAGGCAAGCCGTGGTGTCGCTGGCGCACGCGGTGACCCGCGACGACCTCGAGCGGGCGTTCCCCGGGGCGATGTCGCGGCGGGCGGTGTGCGTGTACGACGGGGAGAAGGACAAAGTGGTGGGAAGGCTTCGGGTGTCGTATGACGACTTGGTGATCGAGGAGCGGGACGACGGGAAGGTTGACGACGAAGCGGCGGCGGAGGCGCTGGCGGGTGCGCTTTTGCCGCAGTTGCAGGCGCGGTTCGAGCGGGATGAGGGAGCGGCGCTTCTGCTGGCGCGGATCGGTTTGGCCAGGGAGCACGCATCGACGCCGGAGGGTGCGGTGTGGCCGGGGGCACCGTGGGATGGGAGGCGTGCCGAGCTGGTGGGCGCGTTGCGGGGGAAGCGGCGGCTGGCCGAGTTTGCCCCGGCGGAGTTTTTGCGGTCGTTGCTCGTATGGCCGATGGACCGTTTGATGGAGGAGCATGTGCCCGAGAAGTGGGGGGTTCCGACGGGGAACAAAATTCGCATCGACTACAGCGCGTCGCCGCCCGTACTGGCGGTGCGGCTGCAGGAAATGTTCGGGGCGGCGAAGTCGCCGGCTGTGTGCGGGGGAAAGGTTCCGCTGGTGCTGCACCTGCTTTCGCCGGGGTACAAGCCGGTGCAGGTGACGCGCGACCTGGTCTCATTCTGGAACAATACGTACGGGCAGGTTCGCAAAGACCTCCGCGCACGCTACCCCAAGCATTCCTGGCCGGAAGACCCTTGGACGGCCCAGCCAGTGGCCAAGGGACGCCCGATGAGGTAAACCTCGACGACACCGCCTATGTCAACCACCCCCGCCACCCCCCTGCCAACCCACTCTTCGCCTCCGCCCACGCTCGACTTCGCCGAGGTCGATGCTTGGCAGCGCCTAGCCGACGGCCTCACCCGGGCGTCGAATCCTTTCCACACTCTCACTGCAGCCACCACTGGCATGGACGGGCGACCCAAGTGCCGCACGGTGGTGCTGAGGGCCGTGAACGTCTCAACTCGACGACTGTGGTTCCACACCGACGTCCGCAGCCCGAAGGTCGCCGAGATGCGGGCTCTGCCGTGGGCGGCGCTGCTTTTCTACGACGCCGAGGGAAAGACCCAAGTCCGCGCGGATTGCGCCGTGACACTCCACCACAGGGACGCCGCCGCAGAGGAGCGGTGGGCAGCGTCCAAACCCACCAGCCGACTTTGCTACTCCGCCGAGGTCGGGTCGTCCGTTCGCGTACCGGTTCCGCCGGCCATCTCCCCGGTCGACGCCGGCGGGTTCGAGAACTTCGTGGGTGTGGAGTGCAGGGTGGAAAGGCTTGAGTGGCTGTGGTTGAAATTCACCGGGCACACGCGGGCGGAGTTCGAGTATGACAAAAGCGGGACTCGGACCGACGCGGGCTGGCTTGCCCCCTGACCGCCGCGCGGCCGCGCCCTTGGCCCCACCGCGCCTTTCGCCCGGCTGTCCCTTCGCCCGCGAGCCCCGCCAACCCCGGCGTCCCCGAGTGGGGCAGCGCCTGCAACCCTGAGCTTCGGAGTCCGATGTGAACAGTTTTAGAATTTCTTGTATTTATAGTATCAGTTGCTCTACACAGTGCCATGTGCAACCTTGATTAAAGGGCGTGGCCAGACCTGACCGGAAGGCTCGCTGGCTACGGCTCGAAGTGGGTTGTCGCGCTGGAGGAATTTGACCGGGCCGTCGCCAACGGCGTCCGGTTCGATGGCGGAGACTGGGCCCTGCCGCGAAACACATCGGGGGCGGTATCCGTTGGTCGGACCCACGGTTTCGGCTGGCGGAATGGGTTGGACCGCAATCGACCTCTGCCAGGTTGGAGCGGGAACGGCGTCGGGCCGCCGATTCGGCGGTTTCCGCGAGGGGGGACGTCACGGGTTGGGCAAGGTCCAATGGACTGGGGAGGAGATTGGCGGCAGATTCACCCAAGAGGCGGAGGAAAGGGCATGAGGTCCGAGCGCGCGACTGCGCTGCTCGGTGGTCTCAGCGAGGACGGAGACACGCGCGGGCAGCGCGAGCGGGTTGACCAGTTGTATGGCGCGACCGTCGCTGGAAAGGGTTGCCTGGATATGATCGAGAACGGTCAGTCGGCGGGTTGTCAGGTCGAGGTAGACACTGGGGATCTCGACCGCGGTGAGTGCCATCGAGTTTTCGCACCAGCAGCTCCATGGCGGGACGAACCCGACCTTCTCATCACCCTCCCAGTCGCTGAGGTTGACGCGCTCGCAGATCGAGCCTTCGGCCATTTCGCCGACTGGCCGGGAGGGGTGGGACATGAACTGTGGGAGGGCGCGGGCGATGTCTTGGAGGAGCCGGAGGTAACGGTAGTCGTTGGTGAGTCGATAAAGTCTGAGAAGGGCGTCACCCGATGCAGTGCAAATGCCGGGCGCGGAGTGCTTGTTCTGGGAGTTGGCGAGCACCGTACCGCGGGAGTGCACACCGAGGATGTGAAGCGCCGAGCCCGATGGAAACTCAAAGTCGTAAGACACCACCCAACTGGCGAAGTGGGCGGCTGCGTCTCGTGCC
>JBBRUM010000229.1:0-6264 GCA_038247815.1 Tepidisphaerales bacterium
GGTGATGGCGAGGTATTCGTAACCGAGGTCGATGGCGGCGCGGGCCATTTGTTCGATGGTGCCTTGGCCGTCGGAGGCGGTGGTGTGGCAGTGGAGGTCACCGCGGAGGTCGGATTCGGAGATGAGGGTGGGGAGGGGGTTGGTGGTTTCGCCGCGGTCTTCGCGGAGCTCGGGGGGGATGAGGGGGAGGGAGAGGGCGGCGTAGATGTCGGCTTCGGTACGGGAGGCGAGGGGTTTGAGCTTGGGGGGGTGGCCGGTGTGTTTCTCGGCTTGGTCGTGGTCTACGGTTTTGTAGAGGCCCCACTCGTTGAGGGTGAGGCCGTTGTCGAGGGCGAGGCCGCGGACTTTAACGTTGTGTTCCTTTGAGCCAGTGAAGTAGAGCAGGGCGGCGCCGAAGTTTTCCTCGGGTACGACGCGGCAGTCGATTTGCAGGCCGGATTCGGTGAGGACGGAGGCTTTGGTGGCGCCTTGGCCGAGGACGCGCTGGACGCCGGTGAAGGCGGCAAAGGCGGCGGTGACGGACTCGCCGGTGTGGTTTCCGGGGCGGAGGCAGCAGACGAGGTCGACGTCGCCGATGGTTTCCTTGCGGCGGCGGAGGCTGCCAGCGATTTCGGCTTGTTTGACTTGGGCGAGTGCGCGGAGCTGTTCGAGGAGGGGGAGGGCGATGGCGTGTGCTTCGGCGATGCCGAGGCGGCCGGCCGAGGATTTGAGGAGGGCGATGCCTTGGGAGATGGCGACGATCTTTTTTTCGCCGACGCCCTTGAGGCCGGCGAGTGCGCCGGAGGCGATGGCGACTTCGAGCTGTTCGACGGAGGTGATGGCGCGTTCCTGCCAGAAGAGTCGGACGGTTTTCGGTCCGAGGCCGGGGATTTGGAGCATCTTGATGAGGCCCTCGGGGATTCCGGCTGCGACTTGGTCGAGGTCGGAGGACATTCCGGTGGCGAGGAACTCTTCGATGATCTTTTGGGAACTCGGGCCGATGCCCTCGACGGTTTTGAGCTTGCCGCTGCGGGCGATCTCGGCGACGTCGAAGGTTGCATCTTTCAGGAGGCGGGAGACCTTGGAGAACGCGATGGACTTAAAAGCGGACTCGCCCTTGAGGTCCATGAGCGAAGCGAATCGGGCGAAAAGGTCGGAGAGATCGGAGTTGACGCTCATGGGGGGATGGTAGGTGGGAGGGGGGGATTCACCACGGAGTCGCGGCGAGGCACGGAGGACGCACGGAGGGAAATGCGGTTGAGCGAGTGGGCGGAATGAGAGGGGAGTTGCTGTAGTGGTGTGGCGTGGCGGGAAAACAAGGCGGGCCGGGAAGGAGCCACCATTCCCGGCCCTGCGCTGGATGTACGAAGAAAGAGTATCGCGCGTTGGGCGGGCGTCAACTTATTGGGGGCGACAAAACAAGATCGTCGTTGAGGTTGGCGGTGGGCGATGACAGGTTCACTCGGCGACGATGTCGCGGACGATTTGCCAGAGCGCGGGGTCTTCGCGGGCGAGGCGGAGGTTGGTGGCTAGCCAGCCCTCGGGCGAGCCGATGTCGTGGCGGCGCGAGGTGATGACGACGCCGAAAACCGCGGTGGATTGGGCGAGGATGTTCAGCGCGTCGGTGAGCTGGATCTCGCCGCCGGCGCCGGGGGGGAGCTTGGACAGTACGTCGAACACGGCGGGGAGCAGGAGGTAACGGGCGGCGACGGCGAGGTTGGAGGGGGCGGAGGCCGGCGAGGGTTTCTCGACGAGGCGGCGGACGCGATGGATGCCGGGGGAGACTTCCTCGCCGCCGATGACGCCGTACTTCGAGACGCGGTCGCGGGGCACGCGTTCCAATCCGATGACGCAGCAGTCGGTCCCGAGGGCGTCGCGGGCGGCGAGGAGCTGGGCGGCGGGTTTGGGGTCGCCGGTGAAGAGGGTGTCGCCGAGGAGGCAGAGGAAGGGGGAGTTGCCGACGTGGTCGCGGGCTTGGAGGACGGCGTGGCCCAAGCCGAGGGGCTGGGTTTGACGGACGGTGTGGAGGCGGAGGCGGTCGCGGAGGGAGGTGAGGCTGGCGAGGAGGTGGAGCTTTCCGGTGGCGGCGAGGCGGGCTTCGAGGTCGGGGGAATGGTCGAAGTGGTCTTCGATGGCGCGCTTTTCGCGGGAGGTGACGAGGAGGATGTCGTGCATGCCGGCAGCAAGGGATTCTTCGACGACGTATTGGATCACCGGCTTGGCGAGGACGGGGAGGAGCTCCTTGGGAACGGCTTTGGCGGCGGGGAGCATTCGGGTGCCATATCCGGCGGCGGGGATGACGGTTTTCATGGCGGTTCCCGAAGGGAAGGAGGGGGAGAGCTAGAGTTCAAAGATGTAGGGGCGGAGGGTGGTGCAGCCGATTCTGGCCATTTCGTCGGAGAGTTCCTGATACTGCTGGCCGGAGAAGTACACGCCGACGATGGCTCCGCCGGAGCCGGCGAAGGCCGCGCTCGCGCCGGTTCGCCGGGCGGTGGTGATCATGCGCAGGTTCTCGGGGGCGATGTCCATGATGGTCGTGCGGAGGTCGAAACCGGCGTTGGAGCAGGCGGCGAGTTTTTCCCAGTCGCCACTGCCAAGGGCGGCGCGGGCGTCGGTGGTGATGTCGCGGTACTTCTGCATGGCGGCGACGACGGTGGGGTCTCCGCGGTCGTAGGCTTCGCGGAGGTTGCGGTGGGTGATGTCGGAGATCTCGGCGCGTTTGGGATCGAACGACACGTACAGCGGCGGCGGGGGGGTGGGGCGGAGCTCCTCGTAAATGCCGTGGCCGTGGCGGGTAAGGTGCTCCTTCTCGAAGTCCATATACACCATGCCCTCGTAGACCTGGATGACGCGGTCTTGCAGGCCGGCGTTGATCTTGAGCTCGTCGCGCTCGCAGGAGAGAACGAGGGTGGGCAGGAGCGGCTTGGGGATCTCGACGTCGTAGAACTGCATGAGGGCCTTGATCGTGGCGACGACGATGGCGGACGAGCCCGAGAGGCCGACGAGGCGGGGGACGTTGGAGTCGTAGCTGATCGTGAAGTTGCGGTCGTGGATGGGTTGGCCGGTTTTGGCGGCGTAGGCGGCGAAGGTGCGGATGGCGGCTTTGATGAGGCGCTGGCCGCCGTAGTAGCCGAAGAGCTTGACGTCGCGGAGTAGCTCGCCGACGGAGCCATACGGGCGGGCGTCGGCGGGGGAGAGGAGGATATCGAGCTTGGGCGATTCCCAGAGGCGGACGGTGGTGCGGAAGTTGCGGACGCTGATGGAAATTGTCTTGCCGTAGTATCCGTCGGAGGGATTGCCGCAGAGTCCGGCGCGGGCGTAGGCGTGGGTTTCGATGAGCATGGGGGTATGAGAGAGTTATAGTTGTTAGTTTTGGTTATAGAAAGATGGGGGGGTGCACCAGAGAGGAGATGGGGGGCGGTGGGGGGGGGTGATGGAGGGAGAATGGGGGATTGGTCGGCGGGGATGAGTGAGGGGGGTCGAGGGGCGATTTTGACAAGCGGCGAATTTGCTAATTTTTGCTGTATCGGGGTGCGGTGTTTTGTGGGTGTTGTCGGGTACGGCCATTGGGTGGGGAGAATCATGTCCATCAGTCGGAACGACCTGCAGCAAAAGTACGCGTTGCGCGGCTCAACTATTGCAATCGAATTCGGTACCGTCGGGCCTGGTCCACTCAATGGATACTGACAAGCCGCGGAGAGCGTGTTGTTGCTTACAGACTGAGGGAAAAAGAGCTGTAGAATGTCCTTCACCCCTCCTTACCTCGTCATCTTTGTAGACCGAAAACTAGTATGATTCTGACGAATAAGTCTCTTGTTTCGTGAGGAGGTGTTATGAAAACGGCAACAAAGTTTGGTGGTTTGAATGTGGGTCGCCTGTGCAGAAGGATTATTTCCGGTCTGGTCGCTCTGGGAATGGGCAGTTTTGCGGTGGCCGGCCCATGCGCGATGAGTATTCTGCCGTGTGTGCAAGCCTGTTCATTTGTGAGCAGTCGCATCAACGGGATAAAATTTAATTGCATCGGTTGCCAGCCATGGACTTCTTCGTTTTCCTCGCGGGGTCTGGCTGCAATTCCGGGGGTGCCCGGCACTGAAGACTTGGTCGGCGATAACTCGCTTTGCGGGCTGGTTAGCATTGGAGTCGCAGATGACAAAGGCGTTTGTGTACGCGCTTTTCCAATACTGACTCTTGCCTGTGGTTTGTCCAACGCGATCCCGTGCGATATTTTCTTGGCAGACCGAGTCGACAGTGCGTCGGCGCCGAAGCTTTAGTATCGACGATAGGTGATTAGACTCCGGCGGTTTGATGCTGCAAAGGAGCACGTTGTGTGGATCAAGAGTTGGTCTGTTTGCATTTTCGCGGTCTGTCTTGCCGTGTCTGCGCCGTCCGATGAGCGCAAGGTGTTGGGTGAGGTCGTCAGTGAGGTAACCCGTTTTGATTTCGGTGAAGTTCCTCCGGAAACAACTGTCGGGCAAGTTGTTAAGGTGCGTAACCCGTCTGACCGCGACGTGACAATTGACCAATCGGTGATTGGCTGCGGCTGCCTGCGATTGGGGACAAAGCTTCCGGTTCGGATCCCGGCGATGGGATCGGCGGACTTTGAGTTGTTCATTGATGCGACTCCGGGACGTTACGGGGAGTTTCGGTATGGTCTGGAGCTTTTTAGAAGTGATCCGCTCGGGTCACCGTTGAAGTTTGCCGCATTCGATGTCCAGTATCGTTCCAGCCGCGAACTGATGCTCGATCCGGAGCGACTGATCTACTTGGTCGGGGAATCGGCCACCGAGCAGTTAAAGAGGGTTAGATTGATGTATCGGGGCGCCTCTCCGTTCAAGATTGTCGGTCTTTCAGGGGCTTCTGCGGTAGTGAGACTGCACGTTGACGAGGTGGTCGGTCGCCTATCCAGCGGTGGTCGTGTCTACTCTCTTGAACTGGACCTTTCGGCTTTGCACCCTGCTCGAGATCGGTTGACGGTAGGTGTTCTGACGGACAGCGATCGGTACCCGCTGCTCGAGGTGCCGATTGAAGTTGCTCGTCGTGGCGCTATCGAGGTTACCCCACCCGATCTGAAGTTTGGATTGGTTCGGGACCAGAATCCGAGGGCGTTGCGGTTGAATCTGGTGTCGACGCGAGGACCTGTTGTGAGAGTCGAAGTGGAATCAGTCGAAGGGGTGAGCGAGAGCAGTTTGACGGTCGCCCTGAAGGGGGCGGCCCTCGTGGCGACGTTGCATCCTGAGGTGGCGTTTCGTGACAATCTGACCGTGGATGCTTCCGTGGTGATTCGAGTCGTTTACGGAGATCAGAATCAAGTGGCCCGGCTGAGACTACCTTTAAGGGCTGTTAAGTTTTAGAATCACTTCAGGTTTTGGAGGAGGCACATGCGATCATTTCGTTCGAAGCGGTGGGCGTGCCGGGGGAATTGGATGGCCGTCAAGGCGAGGGGATTGGAACTCGTTGGTGTGATTTTATTTGCCTGGGTGTGTAGCGGCGTCTTAGCGACCGTGCCGGCCGGTCAGCAGTTGGATGTTGGATCGGCGTCGGCGACTAGAGCAACGCGCTTCACCCCGTAGCGGGATATCCGCAGTGGGCGAAGAACCCGCGGCAGTCCTGGCGAGTGACCGAAGCGAAGGCGGTGTCGATCGCCGTTGCCAAAGTCTCCGTCGTCCGCGCCGCCGTTTTACGCAGGCTCGACTTGACCTTGCTCCACATGTTCTCGATCGGGTTGTAGTCCGGCGAATACGGCGGCAGGTACATCAAGCTCGCGCCGACGGATTCGATCGCCTCCCGGATGCCCGCGACCTTGTGTGCCGCGAGGTTGTCCATCACTACGACATCACCCGCTTTCAGGCACGGGGCCAGCACCACTTCAGTCCACAGAACGAACGTGGCGGCATCGACCGCCGCGTCGATCGTCACGGCCGCCAAGGGTCCTTCCAGTCGCACCGCCGCCAGCAGGGTGGAGGTGGTCCAGTGGCCGGCGGGCGTGCGGTCGATCACCCGCTCATGGCGGGGTCCCCAGCCGTAGAGACGGGTCATGTTGGTCTTGGCCGAACTCTCGTCGACAAACACCAATCGCTCCGGCGGCACGTCACTCAGTTCCGCGTGCCATCGGTCGCGTCGTTCCTTGACGTCGGCACGCTCCTGCTCTGAGGCGACGAGCGACTTTTTTTGAGAACGATCCCCAGCTCCTTCAGCCAGCGACCGACCGTGCGTACGTCGACGGTCACACCGAGGTGATCCTTTAACTGCTGGCGGGTGGACCCGGGTTCTTCGCTGACACGTTCA
>JBBRUM010000230.1:0-6251 GCA_038247815.1 Tepidisphaerales bacterium
GAATGAGCGAAGTGGGTTGCCACGGACTTACCGGAGAGGACCGGACGGCGAAGGCGGATTGCTCGGACATTGTCGGACTGGGAACGGGCCAAAGACATGAAGGGTGGGTGGAGGAGCTGTGTTGGGGCGCGAGTTGCATTTTTGTCCGTCTTGGTCGGCGGGCGAGTGCGGGCGCTGCATTTACGGGACTACGAGCCAGGGGCGGGCGCGGAATTGGGCGGGGGTTACGCCGACGGCGCGGCGGAAGATTCGGCAGAGGTAGGCGGGGGAGGAGAAGCCGGCTGAGTGGGCGACGGAGGTGAGCTTGGCTGGGGATTCGCGGAGGGATTGGCCGGCGAGGCGGACGCGGTGTTGGGTGAGGTAGTCCAAGGGGGTTACGCCGGTGGCGCGGCGGAACTCGCGGGCGAGATGCTCGCGGGAGCAGTCGAGGCGGCGGGCGAGGGCGGTGACGTTGAAGCCGGGGTCGGGCGCGTGGGTGTGGATGAGGCGGATGGCGCCCTCGGCGAGGGGGGCGGCGGCGACGCGGGAGCGGGAGAGGACGGAGAGCACCTGCATCATCAGTCCGTAGAGCTGGCCGGAGACGAGGTAGCGGTCGCGGAGGTTTCCGTCGCGGGCGGTTTCAACGAGCGAACGGAGGGTGCCCTCGACGGAGCGGTCCGAGCCGAAATCCAAGATGCGGCCGTGGGTGGCGTGGAGGCGTTTCATCCAGCGCTTGGCGACGTCGCCCTGCATGGAGACGTAAAGCAGCTCGTACTCGCCGGACTCCCAGCCGTAGTTCCAGGCGCCGGGGATGAAATCGATGAACGCGCGGCGGGGGGTGAGGAGAGTTTTTGGTTGGATATGGCGCTGGTGGAAGCCCGCGCCGGCAAGGGTGAGCTGGAAGACGACGTGGGGCGGGTCGGGGCGGCGGGTGCAGTCGAAGAAGTAGCTCGGTCCGGTGCGGATTTCGTGGCCCGAGCCGGCGTACCAGAGCAGCGGCTCGCCGGTGCGGGCGTGGGGGGGAGAGGGGACGGCGTCGGTGCGTTCGGGCAGGGGGGAAGCTCCGGGGGATGGATCACATTTGTACTACTGTTTCCTCATCCGTTCAACGGCATGGGGCGAAATTGCAGGTAAGCTGGGTCACCGCCGTTCAATTTTACATGACAGGACCACCGCCATGGCTGAGACGAAGATCGAAGGACACGCCGCCCACTCCAAGCCCGCCGACTCGCAGGAGGGGCTGAAGGGGAAGATCACGCGGCCGCTGAACATCACGTTTTTCGGGGCGGGGAGCGGGTTTTGCCCGACGTTGTGCAAGGACGTGCTGCTGACGCCGGGGGCGGACCGGGGCGAGTTTCGGCTTGTGGATGTGGATAAGGACCGGCTGAACACGATGGTGCAGGTGGTGGGGAAGCTTATCGCCGACACGGGGCGGAGCGAAGGGTGGAGGGTGCGGGGGAGCGTGAACCGCCGGGAGGTGATTGCGGGGACGCATTACGCGGTGTGCTGCGTGGAAGTGTCGGGTTTGGCGTGCGTGCATTTGGACAACGACATACCGCTGAAGTATGGCTTGGACCAGTGTATTGGGGACACGCTCGGGCCGGGGGGTCTTTTCAAGGGGTTGCGGACGATTCCGGTGTTTCTGGATATTCTGCGCGACCTTCGGGAGCTGGCTCCGGGGGCGATCATGCTCAACTACACCAACCCGATGAGCATGCTGGTGCTGGCGGCGGGGCGGGCGGTGCCGGAGGTTGCGGTGGTGGGGTTGTGTCACTCGGTGCAGGGGTCGTCGCACCAGCTTGCGGGGTATGCGGGCGTGCCGTACGAGGAGATCGAATGGGACTGCGCGGGGGTGAACCACCTGGCGTGGTTCACGAAGTTTAAGCACAACGGCGAGAGCCTGTATGACACGGTGCTGTACGAGAAGTTTCGGCGCGAGACCGACGAGGGTGTGAAGGAAGCCGAAGCCGGCGTTGGCATTCACAAGACCGATGAGAAGTGGCACTGGTCGGAGAAGGCGGAGGCGAAGTACAAGTACACCGACCTTGTGCGGAAGGACATGTGCGTGCAGTTCGGGGCGTACATCACGGAGTCGTCCGGGCACTTGTCGGAGTACCTGCCGTACTACCGGAAGAACGAGGAGGGGCGGAAGCTGCTTCGGCTGGGGTACGACGGTGGAAGTCGGTTCTACGCGAACAACTGGCCGGACTGGCGGAAGCGCGCCGACGAGCACCGCAACAAGCTGGTGAAGGGTGAGGAGAAGATCGAGCTCAAGAGGTCGTGGGAATATGCGTCGTGGATCATCGAGGCGCGAGAGAAGGACGCGCCGTACCGCATCCACGGCAACATCATGAACAACGCAGAGCGCCCGGGGCACCGCGGCAGCGGCGAGGGCGGCAAGCTGATCACGAACCTCCCCGGCGACGGCGCGGTGGAGGTGGCGTGCATGATCGACCGCAACGGCGTGAACCCGACGCGGTACGGCGCCCTGCCCGCCCAGATGGCCGCGATCTGCCGCAGCCAAATGGCGTACTTCGACCTCGCGGCTACGGCAACGATCGAGAAAAGCGTTGAAGCCGCCGTGCACGCGCTGTTCCTCGACCCGCTTACGCAGGCGCTGCTGTCGCCGCGGGAGATCCGGAAGATGACGCTGGAGATGTTTGCGGCGGAACGGGAGTTTTTGCCGGGGTATAAGTAGGCGTGGGCGGGTGCGGTTCGGGCTCCATAAGCTGTACCGATGACGACCTTTCGACGCGTTTTCCAAGTCGGCCCCGCACCGTTTCCCGAGATCGCGACGGACCAGCCGTGGAACGCGGCGGGGGCTTGGCCGTGTCGGTGGGTGCATGCGAGTCCGCAGCCGGGTGCGCCGGTGGTGCTCGGGTTTCGGTGCGAGTTTGAGGGGCCTTATGCGGGGCGGGTTCATGTGACGGGGGATGAGAGGTACGAACTGTTTGTGGACGGGCGGCTGGTGTCGCGGGGGCCGGAGCGGACGGTCCGGGGGCGCTGGGCGTACGCGACGTATGAAGTGGAGCTGCCGGCGGGGCGGCATGTGTTGGTGGTTCGGGTGAGCGTGTTGGGGCGGCTGGCGCCATGGGCGCAGGTGTCGGTGCGGGCGGGGGTGATGATTTGTGCGGAGGACGAGGCGGGGAGGCTGCTGTTTGGGACGGGGGTGGCGGAGTGGTCGTGGAAGGTGTTGCCGGGGTATTCGTTTCGTCGGGGTGGGGAGATGGTGGGGGGGCATCTTGGGGCGGGGCCGTCGTTTGATGTCGACGCGAGGGAGTTTGATTGGGGGTTTCTCGAGTCGGGGGGAGTGGGTTGGGGGGCGGTGGAGGTGGGGCTGGCGGGGAACAATGGATTCTGGCTGTACGCGGGGGATGATCGGGTGCACCGGATGGTGCCGGGGGGATTGCCGGAGTTTCGCGCGGAGGCGGTGGGGGGGGCGATTGTGCGGCATGCGTCGGTGGGGGAGTTTGGCGTTGGGGGGTTGGCGGTGGACCCGGCGCGGCATGTGCCTCGGCTGAGGGCGGAGGTGTCGGGGGTGTTGCGGGGCAGGGCGCTACGCGTGGGGGCGCACTCGCACCTGCGGGCGGTGATTGATTTCAATGATTACCAGTGTGTGTATCCGCGGCTTGCGGTTCGGGGTGGGGCGGGTGCGGTGGTAGAGGTGGGGTTTGCGGAGAGTTTGGCGACGGCGGCCCAGACGCAAGACGGCAGCCGGGGAGAAAAAGGGAACCGCGACGACGTGGACGGGAAGTTTTTCACCGGGTTTTCCGACCGGTACACGCTCGACGGCGGGGTGCGTGAGTATCAGCCGTTGTGGTGGCGGTCTGGGCGGTATGTGCAGCTGACGGTGTCGACGGCGGAGGAGCCGGTCGAGCTGTCGGGGCTGTTTTTCGACCGTGCGGGGTATCCGCTGGACATCGTCGGCAACGCCAAAGCCGACGACCCCCGGCTGGACGCGCTCGTGCCGCTGTGCCTCTCGGGGCTGCGCGCGTGCATGCACGAGACGTATGTTGACTGTCCCTATTACGAACAGCTGATGTACATCGGCGACACGCGGGTGCAGGCGCTGATGACGCACTACCTTAGCCGAGACGACCGGCTGCCCCGGAAGGCGATTTCGGAGTTCGCGGCGTCGCGCGCGAACGCCACCGGCTTGCCGACGTCGAACAACGGGCCGGCGGGGCAGATCATTCCGCCGTTTGCGCTGTGGTGGGTGTGCATGGTGGGCGATTTCGCGAAGCACGTGGGCGATGCGGCGTTTATCCGCAGCCAGTTCCCGGCGCTGAGGTCGACGCTGGAGATGTTTCTTGCGCAGGTGGGCGACGATCACCTGCTGCGGTCGCTGCCGGGGTGGAACTATGTGGATGCGGCGTTTCCCGGGGGAGTTCCGCCGGGCGGCGAAGCCGGAGGTGTTTGCGTCGCGGTGAATTTACAGCTGGTTTTGGCGCTGGATGTGATGGCCGAGCTGGAGAAACTCCCCGGAGGGGAACCCGAACTCGGCAACCGCTGGGAGCGCCGCGCAGCCGAAACGCATTGGGCCGTCGACACGCGCTTCTCCTCCGGCGACTTCATCGCCGACACCGCCGACCTCGCCACCTTCTCCGAGCACACCCACGCCCTCGCCATTTTGACCGGCCGGCTTGACCCCCGGCGCAGCAGGCGCATCGCCGGGCGGCTCGTCTCTCCCCCCGAGTCGTGGACCCGCTGCCAGCTCTACTTCACGCACTACCTCTTCGAAGCCGCCGCCCAAACCCACACCCCCGAGCTGCTCTTCTCGCGTCTGCAAACCTGGTACGACCTGCAGGCGATGGGTTTCAGAAGCATGCCCGAAACGTTCCCCCGCCCCGGGGCCGACACCCGCAGCGACTGCCACGCTTGGAGCTCGCACCCGATGTACCACGTTGCAGCCAGCATCGTCGGCATTCGCCCGGCTGCGATGGGATTCGAGAAGGTCATCATCCGCCCGATGATGGGGGAACTTCGCCGTGCGTCGGCGACCGTCGCCCATCCGCGCGGCACGGTGCACGCGACGCTCGCCCGCAACGATGCGGGTCGTCTGGCGGCGCGGATCGACCTTCCCCCGGGCGTCACGGGGAACTTCGAGTGGAACGGCCGGCTGCACCAGCTTCTCCCCGGGCCGACGGACCTTCGGATCGAAGAACCGTCGCCGACCCCGGCACCCGCTTCGGGGACATCGCCCGCGGTCGGATCGAACTGACCTTCGGTGTCGTTAGGACCCATCGCCGAACTCCCATGCGCCTCGATTGAACAATCGAGCGAGAGCTGCGGCTTTCAAAAGCATGTTTTGTCTTGACCCATCTTGTCTCCCGCTCGTACAAGATAAACGGAAACCGTAGTTTGAAAAAGGAGAAGAGAAAATGCGCAGTAGAAATTTGCTTGTGTCGGGCATGGCGTCGTTGGCATTGTGGTCGTCTTGGTCGCACGGTCAGTTCGTTCATGGCATTACCCAGCCGACCTTCGGGACCAACCTCCCGGCGGTGTTTTTGACCGACACCACCACGGGTGCGTCGGTGTTTCAGTTTAATGCGACGGCGTCGGTGTTCCCGGCCACCGCGCCGGGCATTGGGGGCTTGGCGGCGGATGAGCCGAACAATCGGCTGTTCGCGTCGATTCGCAACGGCGCCCAGGATGACATCTGGTCGATCGCGTATGCGGGGTACGCGGGCACGAGGCTCACCACAGTTCGCCGGCCGGGCTTGACGACATTCATGTCGGTCGACGGGTTGGCGTATGACACGCGGCGTTCGGTGCTGTACGGATCGCGGACCACGGGCGGATCCACCGGCCCCGAGGCGCTGGTTTCCATCAACATCGTCACCGGCGAGACCGCCGTGATCGTCGAGTACGAAACCACCGCGACCAGCTTGTTCACCTTCGGCGCAATCGACTACGACCCGCTTACCGACTTGATCTACCTTATCGACGAGGATGACACGGGCGGGCGGAACATCTACAGCGTCAATCCGGCGGTCGCCTCGCCGCCGTTGGTCCTTGTGTCGGCGCTTCCGGCGATCATCACCGATGTCGACGGCTTGGCCGCCGGCGAAGGGAAGTTGTACCTTGTTTCCGACGGCCCCGACATCGGCTCGACGGCCGGCGTCGAAGGCAACGGGGGCAACCACTACGTCTACGACATCGCCTCGGGCAGCTTCTCGATTCTCGGTCCGACGCCCTACCCCGAGTACAACACTTCGGCGCTCGGTCGGATCAACCCCTCCGCCGGAGCGGCGTTCGCCCCGGGCTTGATC
>JBBRUM010000231.1:0-6247 GCA_038247815.1 Tepidisphaerales bacterium
CCCGCCGCCCCCTATCGGCAGCGCGTTTACCAAGTCCATCGCCGGGCGGACGGAAAGCTCGTCTCTGAAGTCTTCCTTCTTCCGGGCTCGCGGGAGGAAGTGCTGAAGTTTGCCGGCGCGTGGAAGTCCGATAAGCCGCTCGCGGATCTCAATACCGACAAGCTCGTCGCCCGCGCTGGCTGCGGAATGGTCATGACCGCCAAGCCCGACGGCACCTTCACCGGCGGCACGGACGGGAAACTGCCCCAGCGAACTCAACGGCTCGTCCTACGCGGTCAGCGAAGCCGTCATCACCCCCACCCAACTCCGCACTTGGGACCGCGGCTACGACGCTGACGGAAAGCAGGTCTGGGGAGCAAAAAAAGGCCCCTACCTCTTCGACCGCAAAGACTAACAATCCCCCGCCATTGAACTACTCCGCCTCGGGCTCGACCCCCACGCACATCCAGCACAAAAAAACGCAAGGCCCGTGGCAATTGCCCGGGCCTTGTCGTTATTGCGGACTTCGCCGAATGATGCAGACCAGAGTTCCACCACACGCATCCGGATTGTGTCTCGCGCGACTCAGGCTCAGAGATATACGTTCAAATTGTGTTGGTCGCGCAAGGATCACAACGGTTTCGTGTAAACAGCTCCCAGCCAACCCGAAAACCAGTCGCGCCCGTCGTAAACGAACTCCCCGATACGGGTTCCAGTCTGATCAATGTCAGACTCGAGTGGGCGTTTCGCATCAAGGTGCAAGCCCCATGCCTATACTTTCCCGCCTCACGCGGGCGTAGCTCAATTGGCAGAGCGTGGGCTTTCCAAGCCCAATGTTGAGGGTTCAACTCCCTTCGCCCGCTTCTCCTCCACGCCCCGGATCTTCCCCGGGGCGTTTGCATTCACATGTCCCTGACCCTCCGCCTTACCGCACGCAGCCTCCTCGCCCGACGGGTCAGAACCGTACTGACCATCCTCGCCATCGCCTTTGCCGTCTCGCTCGTCGTCGCCGTCACCTCGGGCTTCTCCTCCCTCACAGCCGTCGCGCTCCGACTCGCCGACCGCGTCATCGGCTCGACCGACATCTTCATCACCGCCCGCGAAGTCCAGCGGACGACCTTCCCCGACTCCGTCCTGACCGATGTCCGGGCAGACCCGCGCGTCAAGAAAGCGCTCGGCCGGTTCGAAACCCCCGTTCCGTTTCTCGACACGGCCGGCAAGGTCGTCATCGGGCGGAACTGCTGGCTGGTAGGCCTGACACCGCCCCAGGACAGCGGCGGGGCGAACCTCAACCTTGTGGCCGGAAGCTGGTTCTCGGGCGACACCGGCGACGTCGTCGTGCTCAATAGCGTCGCCGCCCGCGTCGCCAAGTCGCCCAACAACGACGACCCCGAGGCTCCCTCTCTCGGCGTCGGCGACAACTTCGTCGTCCCCGGCCCGAACGGGCCGCTTACCCTCGAGGTGGTCGGGATTGTCCACCAGCCGTCCATCGCCGGACCCAACGCCTACCTGCCACTGGAAACCCTCCGCCGCTGGTCCCTGCCCGGTAAGCCGCCCGTTCTCTCGCGCGTCCTTGTCGAGCTAAAAAGCGGCGACGACCTCCAGAAGTTCGCCGATGATTGGACCCCCAAGCTCAAAGCTGCCGACCCCAACATCCGCCTTCGCCTCGCCCGAACCTCCAAGGACCAGCTCGAGAACAATCTCATGGGCCTGACCATGCTCAGCGCCATGGGCGTGAGCGTCTCCCTCGTCGCAGCCGGGTGCATCGTGTTCTCCACGCTCTCGATGGGCGTCGCCGAGCGGCAGCGCCAACTCGCGATGCTCCGCGCGATCGGCGCCCTTCGCGGACAGATCGCCCGCCTCGTCGTCGCCGAGGGATTGCTGCTGTCGGTTTTGGGTGTGGCCGTCGGCGTGCCACTCGGCTGGCTGTTCGTCAAGGCGCTGACGTTGTACTACAGCGCCGTGTTCACCGAGGGCGTGGTGCTGAGCTATTCAGGCGCGTCGTACGCGCTCATCGCCTGCGTCGCGACAGCGCTGGTCGCCACGATCCTCCCCGCGTGGCAGGCGACACGCGTCTCGCCACTCGAGGCGATGTCGCAGATGGCCGAGGTTCCCGCCCACCGCTGGCCGTGGCGACTGGCCCTCGCCGGTTTGGCGTGCATTCTGATCGCCCCCTTGAACCTCTCGGGGTTCACCCCCGCGGTGCTCCACGCCACCGGGCTGGCAGGGTCCGAGGCAGCCGTACGCGGCGTGCAGTTCTACGGCCACTTCGTCGTCGCCGTGCCGCTGACGATGGTGGGGTTTTTCATGCTCTCGCCGATGGCCGTTCGCCTCGTCGAAAGTGCGCTCGTGCCCCTGGCGGCGGTGGTCATGCGACTCCCCGTTGCGATCCTCCGCCAGCAGCTCGCCGGCGGTCTGTGGCGCGCAGCCGGCACTGCCTGCGCACTGATGGTCGGCTTGGCGACGCTCGTCGTGATGCAGGTACAGGGGGCCTCGGCGCTGGGCGCATGGAAGCTGCCGAGCAAGTTCCCCGACATCTTCATACTTCACCGCGGCTTGGGCGGCTTGGACCCCGCGCAGGTCGACCGCCTCGCCGCCACGCCGGGCATTCGCAAGGGCGAGCTCATGGCCGTCGCCATCGCTTCGCCCCAGTTCGGCAACAACTTCCTCGCCATCGCCGGCGCAGCCATGCTGCCCGACTCGACGCTGTTCTTCGGGTTGGACCCCGAACTTGCCAGCAAAATGACCGAGCTCGAGTTCCGCCAGGGCACCCCCGCCGAAGCCGTTCGCCTCCTCCGCACCGGCCGCCACGTCCTGATCACCGAGGAGTTCCGCCAGGTCCGCGGAATCGGCGTCGGCGACAAGGTCCAGCTCCGCACCCGCGCCGCAGGGATCGTCGAGTTCACCGTCGCCGGCGTCGTCTGGTCCCCCGGCGTCGACGTCATGGTCGGAATCTTCGACCTCGGCGGCCAGTTCGAGCAACGCACCGCCTACTCCGTCTTCGGCAGCCTCGAAGACGCCCGCGACCTCTTCGGCGTCAAGGAACTCTCCGTCTTCGCAGCCAACCTCGAACTCGGCGTCGAACGCGAGGAACTCAACAAACGCCTCCAGCAGGACCTCGGCAAGATGGGCTTGCAGGTGTTCGACATTCGCCAGGTCAAGGCGTCGATCGAGTCCGGCTTGGGGAGCCTGCTCCTGATGGCGTCGTCGGTGGCGTTCGCGGCGCTGTTCGTGGCGTCGCTGGGCGTGACCAACACGGTAATGGCGAGCATCCGCTCCCGCCGCTGGCAGTTCGGCGTGCTGCGTGCGGTGGGCGTCTCGCGAAGTCAGCTTCTGCGACTTGTGCTCGCCGAGAGCCTCCTGCTCTCCCTTGCCGCCGCCGTGCTCGGCTTGAGCTGCGGCGCATGGTTGACGTTGAATTCCCGCCACATGTCCAAGCTCTTCGTCGGCCTGCTCCCCGATGTCGTGATCCCCTGGGGCATCATCGGAATCGGCCTAGCCGCCGTCCTCTTCGTCGCCCTCGCCGCCAGCCTCTACCCCGCCATCACCACCAGCCGCAAACCCGTCCTGGACCTCCTCCAAGCCGGGCGAGCGAGTACGTAGCGTCTTGACTTCTTCCACCGCTCCGTCGGCGACTCTCACTCGCCTGCAACGACGCCAATCCTGGCTTCCACGGTTCGGCTGATTCCAAAGTCAAGCTTCGTGCGTAGCTCCGCGAGAAGCGGTGGCACGAGCTCGACAAGTCCAAGCCGTTTGGCTTGGACAAGCAATCGCAATGTGCCCACGATCGCAACTCCGAGTCGCGTCGCGTCGCGATCGTTCTCGCGTCGCCGTCGTCGACGAGCAGCAAGTCGGCACGGATGGGGAGCGCGAGCTGGATCGCCTCCCGCTCCCCGGAGTCCAATCCGCTAAGCGCCGCGTTCTGGGGCCTATCAGCCGCCGCAAAGAAACTCACAAACGCGCCGCACGCCTCTCTCAGCCACGACTCTTCCACCCCCGCCCGCGCTCAAAACTCGCCCACCACCGTCGGCGGTCACCAAGACCTCGCCGAACACCTTTCCCAATAGGGCCAGCCTCCCCAGACAGTGCAGACACAACAGCGGCGAAGTGTCACTCACCACGACTCGCATCGGCGCTCCCGCCCGTGCCCCGCACCATCAAATCCTTGAAGTCGTCTAGGTGATCGCCCCCAATATGAACAATCGGAAGCCCGCGCGACTCCAACGCCCTCCCAAACTCCACCCGCCCCAATCGCGCCAGCCGCGCAGCCCCCGAACTGCTGAAAACGTCCGCGCCGAACAACCGGCACGCAATCTCCACCCGCGGAGCATCATCGCTTAACCCCGCCTCCCGAAGCACATCATCTGGAATCACCACCGCCACGGTTTCGCCTCGTCCAACCGTATACCTTACTTTCCCTCCCCCGCCCCCCATTTTCCTCCCGCCCTGTTCTTCGCTATCCTCCCCCACCATGTCCCAAGCAATCGATTCGACCCTCCAGGAACACCGCCTCTTCCCCCCCTCAGCCGCCTTCTCCGCCCAGGCGCACGTCAAATCCCGCGCCGAATACGACAAGCTCTACCGCGAGTCCATCGACTCCCCCGACACCTTCTGGACCCGCGTCGCACGCGAGCTCCACTGGACCAAGCCCTGGTCCAAGGTCCTCGAGTGGAACGAGCCCAACGCAAAGTGGTTCGTCGGCGGGCAGACCAACCTCGCCTACAACTGCCTAGAACGACAGATCCATCGCGGCTTGGGCGACCAAACCGCCATCGTCTTCGAGGGCGAGCCCCTCCCCGACGGCAAGCCCGAGATCGCCACCTACACCTACCACCAGCTCCTCGAAAAAGTCTGCCAAGTCGCCAACGCACTCAAAGCCGGCGGCGTCAAAAAGGGCGACACAGTCACCATCTACATGCCCATGATCCCCGAAGCCGCCATGGCCATGCTCGCCTGTGCCCGCATCGGAGCCGTCCACTCCGTCATCTTCGGCGGCTTCTCCGCCCAAGCCATCGCCGACCGCGTCGAAGACGCAACCTCCGACTACCTCATCACCGCCGACGGCGGCTTCCGCCGCGGAACCACCGTCAACCTCAAAACCACCGTCGACGAAGCGCTCAAGCTCACCAGTCGAATCCGACAAGTCCTCGTCTTCCGACGCACCGGCCAAGCCGTCCCCATGACCCCCGGCCGAGACCTCTGGTGGCACGACGTCGTCCCCGCCCAAAGCGCCGACTGCCCCGCCGAACCCATGGACGCCGAAGACCCCCTCTACGTCCTCTACACCTCAGGCAGCACCGGCAAGCCAAAGGGTATCCTCCACACCACCGCCGGCTACATGGTCGGAACCTACCTCACCTTCAAGCACGTCTTCGACGTCAAAGACGGCACCGACGGTTCGCCCCGCGACCTCTACTGGTGCACAGCCGACATCGGCTGGGTCACCGGCCATTCCTACGTCGTCTACGGTCCCCTTAACAACGGCGCCGCCGTCTTCATGTACGAAGGCGCCCCCAACTTCCCCGACTTCTCCCGCTTCTGGGACATCATCCAGCGTCACAAGGTCACCCTCTTCTACACCGCCCCCACCGCCATCCGAGCCTTCATGCGCGCCGGCAGGGAGTTCGTCGACAAGCACGACCTCTCTTCCCTCCGCCTCCTCGGCTCGGTCGGCGAGCCGATCAACCCCGAAGCCTGGATGTGGTACCACGAGGTCATCGGCGGCAAGAAGTGCCCCATCGTCGACACCTGGTGGCAAACCGAAACCGGAGCGATCATGATCACTCCCCTTCCCGGCGTCACCCCCACCAAGCCCGGCACGGCCACCCTCCCCTTCTTCGGCGTCGACGCAGCCATCGTCGACAAAGACGGCACGGAGCTTCCCGCCAACCAAGGCGGTTTGCTCGTCATCCGCCGCCCCTGGCCGAGCATGCTCCGGGGCGTCTTCAACGACCCCGACCGCTACGTCCGCCAGTACTGGTCGGACGTCAAAGGCTGTTACTTCACCGGCGACGGTGCCCGCCGCGACGAAGACGGATATTTTTGGATCATGGGCCGAATCGACGACGTCCTTAACGTCTCCGGCCACCGCCTCGGAACCGCCGAGGTCGAATCGGCCCTCGTCGCCCACGACGCCGTCGCCGAAGCCGCCGCCGTCCCCATGCCACACGAACTCAAAGGCCAAGCCCTCGCCGTCTTTGTCACCCTCCGCTCCGGGTTCACCGCCTCCGACGCCCTCAAAAAGGAACTCTCCGACAAAGTCGCCAAA
>JBBRUM010000232.1:0-6232 GCA_038247815.1 Tepidisphaerales bacterium
AGCGCCGCCAAGCCCGAGCCGTGTCGACCACCGGAGCGTCATGACCGCAACGCCGAATCAGGTCGTGATCTCTCTCGTCTCCGCGCTCGACGCCGAGTGTGTCGCTTACATGCTAGTCGGGTCGTTCTCAAGCAATGCCTACGGAATCCCAAGGTCGACCAAGGACGCCGGCGTCCTTGGTCAGTCCGACCACGACATCGCTCGCCTGTTGGGTGAGAGACTGGGTCTGGACTTTCGGTTCGAGCCACCAATGAGCCTCGAAACCATCCCCTCGACGACCAAGAACGTTATCTATCACAAATCAACCGTGTTCAAGATCGAGGTGTTTCACCTCAGCTCCGATGCCCACGACACGCAGCGCTTCTCCCGTCGGAGTAGGGGTATGTTGGATGGCGTGGAGGTGTGGCTTCCATCGCCCGAGAACGTCGTCATAACCAAGCTTCGATGGTCGCGCGGGCCGGGCAGGCAAAATGACATCGACGATGTCGCCGACGTCCGCGCCGTACAAACCGGAAAGCTTGATGTGACCTACATGCGAAACTGGTGCGGCCAACACGGAACCCTGGAGACTTTCGAGAAATTGATGATCCAAGCCGACCAAGTGTGACTGCGTACCGCCAAGCCGGTGCTCCCTCGCCCGGCGGTGCACAGTCACACGCGTCCTCAGGTAAACGGGAGCAATTCGGAGATGAACATGAACCAGCCCATCGCAATCCAATCCTGGTGCTTCCGGCACTTCAAAGCGCTGCCCGAATTTTTCACACAACTCAAAGCCGCCGGCGTTACCGCCACCGAGCTCTGCGGGGTGCACGCCAACTTCAACGACTCCTCCACCTACCCCTCCACCGTCAAGCAGTTCGCCGACGCCGGCGTCAAGATCGTCTGCATCGGCGTCGAGTGGATATCCGGCGACGAAACAAAGGACCGCCCCAGGTTCGAGTTCTGCAAAGCCGCCGGGATCAAAAACATGTCGATCTCCTTCAGCCCCGACGCGCTCTTCGAGGGCAAGCTCAAGAACATTGACAAGCTCGCCGAGCAGTACGACCTCAAGTTGGGTATTCACAACCACGGCGGCTACGACTGGCTGGGCAACGACACCATCCTAAAGTACGTGTTTTCTAAAACCAGCCCGCGGATCGGGGTCCACATTGACACCGCCTGGGCTCTCGACGCCAAGCAAAACCCCGTCAAGTGGGTCGAGGAGTTCGGTAGCCGCGTCCACGGCGTGCACATTAAAGACTTTACTTTCGACCGCGCCCGCAACTCTACCGACGTGATCATCGGCACGGGCAACCTCGACCTGCCGAAGTTCATGGCCGCGCTCAAGTCCGTCCACTTCTCTGGCCCGCTTGTCATCGAGTACGAGGGCGACGAGACCAGCCCCGTTCCCGCGCTGAAGCAATGCGTCGATGTGCTGCGTCCGCTCTTGTAATCCCCGTTCCTTTCCGCCAGTGATTTCAGTGAATTGGCGGGGTTTCCCGCCCCCCATCCGCGCCCTTTCCGTTACCATAAGTCAATGGACGAGTTCCGCGTCGAGCGCGATTCGATGGGCGAGATGCGGGTTCCGGCCTCCGCGTACTACGGGGCCTCCACGGCGCGGGCCGTTGAGAACTTCCCAATTTCCGGCGAGAGATTGCCTCGCCGAATGATCGAGGCCCTCGCCCGGATCAAATCCGCCGCCGCCCGAGTCAACTCCGACTTCGGCCTGCTCTCGCCCAATCGCTCCTCCGCCATCATCCAAGCTGCCGACGAAGTCGCCGCCGGAAAACTCGACGAACACTTCCCCGTCGACATCTTCCAAACCGGCTCGGGCACCTCCTCCAACATGAACGCCAACGAGGTCATCGCCTCCCGGGCCAACGAAATCCTCGGCGAGATCCTCGGCGACCGCCGGAACCAGAACTCC
The DNA here is from genome assembly GCA_038247815.1 of Tepidisphaerales bacterium. GTDB lineage: Bacteria > Planctomycetota > Phycisphaerae > Tepidisphaerales > Tepidisphaeraceae > JBBRUM01. The sequence goes on from JBBRUM010000232.1 coordinate 1,907, forward strand.
CCCCACCACATCCACCCCAACGACCACGTCAACCTCCAACAGTCCTCCAACGACGTCTTCCCCACCGCTATGCAGCTCGCCGCCTCCATCGCCATCACCGACCTCCTCGTCCCCGCCCTCTCGCATCTCGAGCAGCGACTCCAAGCCAAAGCCAACCAGTTCGACGAGATCGTCAAGCTCGGCCGCACCCACCTGCAGGACGCAACTCCCGTCCGTGTCGGGCAGGTCATCGGCGGCTGGGCGCAGCAGGTCCGCAATGGCGTCGAGCGGGCCCTCCGCGCCCAGTTCATCCTCTGCGAGGTGCCCCTCGGTGGCACCGCCGTCGGAACCGGAATCAACTCCCACCCCGAGTTTGCCCCCCGCGTGGTCCGCCTCCTCGCCCAGCGCTCCGGTCTCGACCTCCGCATCGCCCCCAACCACTTCGAAGCCCAGTCCGCCAAGGACACCATCATCGATGCCTCCGGCAAGCTCCGCACCGTCGCCGTCTCGCTGATGACCGTCGCCAACAACCTCCGCTTCCTCGCCTCCGGCCCGCACGGCGGCATTGGCGAGCTGATCCTCCCCGCAACCCAGCCGGGAAGCTCGATCATGCCCGGGAAGGTCAACCCCGTCATGTGCGAAATGCTCATGCAGGTCGCCGCCCGCGTCATCGGCGCCGACGCCACCATCGCCGCCTGCGCCGCCCACGGATCGCAGTTCGAACTGTCCGTCATGATGCCCGTCATGGCCTCCGAACTGCTCACCGCCATCGAGTTGCTCTCCTCTGGAGCCAGGGTCTTCGCCGACCGCGCCGTCGCGGGGTTGGAGGTCGACCGCGCCCGCTGCCGTGAGCTGGTGGAGAGGTCCCCGGCGCTGTGCACCGCCCTCGCCCCCGTCATCGGCTACGACGCAGCCGCCACGCTCGCCAAGGACGCCGCCGCCACCGGCAAGACCATCCGCCAGCTCGCCACCGACCGCCAAATCCTCCCTCCCGACCAGCTCGAAACTCTGCTCGACCCCCTTCGGATGACCAGTCCGCAGGAGGATATGATCGGCCCGGGCGGCGGCTGACCCGACCCCAGCCGCCCGTTCCGCTCTTACGTACTCCCGGAGACCGACCATGCACCCGAAGTCGATCGTCACCCCGCTTTTCGTTCTTCTCGCCCTCGCCGCCCCCGCCCGGGCCGACATCCGCGAGCAGATCAACCGTTTCTTCGCCCTCGACGGCAAGCTCGACGAGGCCCTCCCCGAGCCCCGCAAACTCCTTGACCCCGCCGAACGCGACAAGCTCAAAGAACCCCTGCTACCGATCCTCCGCGACATGCGCTCCGTACTGCGCGAGATCGAGTCCAACCCCCGCTACGGCGGCCTCGCCGAGTACCGCCTCATCGACGTCATCGCCATGCTCCACCTCCTCGGCGACGAGGAAGCCCAATCCTGGCTGACCGAGGGCCTCAAGGAGGACGCCAACCAACGCCTCGACGCCAATAGCGTCAAAACCGCCCTCGACTTCGCCACCGCCGCCGACGACGCCGCCCGAACCCAAGCCGTCGACACTTTCGCCAAACTCGCCGCCGACCACGCCGACCGCCACCAACTCGGCGGCGTCGCGTACCTCGTCCTCGCCCTCACCCAGCCCGGACCCCTCGAAGACCGCGTCTTGGACACCGTCCGCAAGAAACTCAGCTCCTCCACCGCCGGCGAGGTCGCCCTCAAGTATGAAGCGCCCCGCAAACTCCGCGGAAACATCGGAAAACCCGTCAACTTCCGCGCAACCGCCATCGGCGGGCGGGTCTTCCAAGCATCCGAACTCCGCGGCAAAGTCCTCGTCCTCCATTTCTTCGCAACCTTCAACCAAGCCTCTCTCGACGAAGTACGAAAGATCAACCGCATCCAAGTCCTCAACAAAGCCAAGGGCCTCGAAGTTCTCAGCGTCTCCAGCGATCGCGAAAAACCCGATCTCACGCTCTGGCTCGAGAGAAACAAACGCGTCAACTGGCCCGTCCTCTTCGACGAATTCACCGCCGATGCCAGCCAGCAGTGGCACCCCCTCACCCTCCAGTTCGGAATCTCCAAGCTCCCCTCCACCCTGCTCATTGACCGCAAAGGCGTCCTCCGATTCGCCAATCCCACCGATCTCGACGCCCGCATAAAAGAACTCCTTGACGAAAAATAACCCCTCTCTCCCGATTCCTGCCGGCCCGAATCTGCTTCCCCGCCCCGCCCCGGAACCCCGCCCCCATCCACCACCGCGAGGGATTACTGGACCCCCCTAAAACTCGCCCCCCGTCGCGCAGTTTTCGCGCCCCCGCCACCACTCAAGTTTGCGCGAACCCCCCGCCGATTAACCCAAACGACGCGCCCGCTCCTCCCCTCCGTGCCGAAACCGCGCGGTCGGAAGCCCCGGACCGCGCCCCGCACGCGAACGGATTCGCCGCGGTCACCGACGACGCCTGCGTCGTTTCCGATCGGACAAGGAGGTCGTCCCGCCCACAATCCATGGTCGCCCGGCGCGGAGCGCCGACGACACCCGCACCATCCCCCGCCACGCCGACGGACAAAGTGATCCGTGCGACCACCCGGGCCAGGATGGCACTTCCCCGCCGCGCTTGCGGCCGTCAACAACCACAACTCGAATCTCGAATCGCGCCGGATATGGATGTCCGGCGTAAACACTTTTTGCCGTCCCGGCTGAATCTACTTCGGCCGGGCGGGTGTCACGGAGGATACCCATGTCCCGCATCAATCAAAACATCGCGTCCATTGGCGCCCAGATCACCCTGCAACGCAACCAGAACGACCTCTCCCTTCGCCTTCAACGACTTTCGACAGGATTGAAAATCAACGCCGGCAAAGACGCCCCCGCCGGCCTCATCGCCTCGGAAGCCCTCCGCTCGGAGATCAACGGCATCCAGCAAGCGGTCGTCAACTCCGCCCGGGCCTCCAACGTCGTTAACACCGCCGAAGGCGCTCTCTCCGAGGTCTCCGCGCTCCTTCTCCAAGCCCAGTCCCTCACCAACGAAGCCGCCAACACCGGCGCACTCTCCCCCGACGAAGTCAAAGCCAACCAGCTCCAAGTCGACGCCATCCTCAATTCCATCAACCGCATCGCCAACACCACCCAGTTCAACGGCGTCAAGCTCCTCAACGGCTCGCTGGATTACACCCTCTCAGGCGTCAACGCCACCAATATCGCCAACGCCCAGGTCTTCGCCTCCAAGCTCCCCGACAACGGCAACGTCAGCATCGCAGTTCAGGTCACCGCCTCCGCCCAAACCGGCGTCCTCTCCACAGCCGCCCTCGGCATTGGCGGAGCCCCCACCACCATCGCCGTACAGGGCTCCCTCGGCGTCCAGCAAATCACCTTCGCCGCCTCGACCGTCAACTCCGCCATCGTCGCCGCCGTCAACCAGTACCGGATCTCGACCGGCGTCTCCGCCGCACTGTCCGGCACCGCACTCCGCCTCGACTCCACCAGCTTCGGCTCGCGAAACTTCGTCCAGGTTCAGACCATCTCCGGCGCCTTCATCAACGGCAAGGACTTCGGCGTCGACGCAAGGGTCAACATCAACGGCGTCCAAGCCTCCGTCGAGGGCCTCAAAGCCTCCATCCGCACCGCCGATCTAGACGTCACCCTTGACCTCTCCGCCGCATTCGGCCAGCAAACCGCCACCTCAACCTCCTTCTCCGTCGTCGGCGGTGGAGCAAAGTTCCAGCTCGGACCCTCCGTCAACGCACAGGGACAGGTCAACATCGGCGTCCAGTCCATCTCCTCGACCAACCTCGGAAACCAGATCGTCGGCGCACTCTCCTCCATCGGCTCGGGCCAGACCAACTCCCTCGTCGAGGGCAACACCGTCCAAGCCCAATCCATCATCTCCGAAGCCATCCGCCAGGTCTCCACCCTCCGCGGCCGCCTCGGTGCCTTCCAGAAAAACATCGTCGACTCCAACGTCAACTCCCTCAACGTCGCACTCGAAAACGTCACCGCCAGCGAGTCCCAAATCCGCGACGCCGACTTCGCCGCCGAAACCGCCGCACTCACCCGCGCCCAGATCCTCGTCCAAGCCAACACCTCCGTCCTCTCCCAAGCCAACTCCTCCCCCCAGTCCGTCCTCTCCCTCCTCGGTGGCCGATAAACCGGTTCCAACAGTCGCCTAGACACCCAATCAGCAGCGTAACCACCCCTGGGAAACGGCGAGTCCACCGCCGTTTCCCCGCTTGCATTGACGACCGAACACCCCACCCCTGGACCATCCCCTTCACCCGCCAAATCGGCGTCACCAAAACCCAATCCCCGACCTCTCCACCAGTTGTACGCATGAACTCGGCAATCCCGTTCAGGCC
>JBBRUM010000233.1:0-6216 GCA_038247815.1 Tepidisphaerales bacterium
CCCCTCACACCCCCACCCGGCGAAACCTCCGTCACCTGGGTCCGCCTCACACTCTCCCTCAGCCCGACCCGCTCCGTCTTCCTCGATGGCCCACTCCACACAACCCGCACCGAGGTCACACCATGAACCTCTCTCCGCGCCGACGCGGTTTTCTCCTCCTCGAAGCGCTGATGGCCATCGCACTCATCATCATCTTCGCAGCCGTCGCCGGCTGGACCACCGTCGCCACACTCCGCCTCATGCGCGACGCCCCCGCCCGCGCCAACCGCCTCGTCCAGATCGACGGTTTCACGTCCACCCTCCAAGTCGACGTCTGGTCCGCCTCCGCCCACACCCTCTCCCCCACCACCCTCACCCTCGAAACCCCCTCAGGCAAGATACTCTGGACCCTCGCCCCCGACGGGTCTGCCACCCGAACCAACCCCACCGCCCCACCCCGCTCCTGGCCCGCTGTCGCCCCAGCCGGAACCTTCTCCGAGACCTCCCCACACATCCAACTTACCTCCAACCTCGGCACCCTCACCCTCACTCCCGAACTCGCCCGTCTCGCCGCCGGAGGTGCGCCATGAGCATCACGACCCTCCCGCGCCGCGCCTTCGCCACCGTCTACGCCGTCGCCCTCCTCGGAATCGTCGCCGTCGCACTCACCATGTCCGGAGCCCTCCTCGCCCGCGAACTCTCCCGCACCGGCCACGCCATCGACGACGCCCAACTCCGCGTCCTCCTCCGCCACGCCGCCGACCTCACCCCCTCCCTCGCCAAGCCCCCCCAGCTCGCCCCCCCCACCCCCGTCTCCATCCCCCTCCCCCCCGACCTCACATCTAGCGGCTACCGCCTGACCCTCTCCTTTTCCACCCCGCCCACCTCCGCCCTCCTCACCGCCACCAGCCCCCAAGGCAAACTCCAACAACGCCTAACCCTCTCCCCCACCGGCAAAATCCTCTCAGCCGAGCTCCAACCCCAAACCCCCCAACCCCACACCTCATCCGCCCGATAACAACAACCCACTTTTCCCCCACCCTCCCCCCTCGCCGACCCGTCCCCACCACCCTATACTCCGCTCCCCCAAACGGGGCTGTAGCTCAACTGGGAGAGCGCGTGCTTTGCAAGCATGAGGTTGTCGGTTCGATCCCGATCAGCTCCATACGGTAAAATCAGGGTAAAAATTTTGCCCCGCCAGAACAAGACGTCGGGGCCAAAAGGGGCAATCGCCGCTTTTCGGAGAAGTCCCGGCCGTTTTCACCGAAATCCTCAGCCCGCCCCACCGGTTCGACTCTTGCTCCCGCCAAGCCGCCAGAACTCCCCCCCGAGGTGAATCCTGCCAACCTCGGCACCCAGACCCACGAACATCTCCGCCGCCGCCGCAGTACAACGGCGATTTCCCCCGCCCCACAAACCTGTTCCGAACGCGTCCCCCCAACCGCAAACGACGCTCCGCGACGGAAACACCGGCGCCAGCCCGTTCAAACCCGCACCACACGCGTAATAGGCCACTCAAGCCGTCAACAGTCCCAGCGCCGACCCCGCAAACGCGGCCTTTAGGTCCTTGACGTCGGCTGCCGTCAGACCTCGCATCACTGCTGGAAGCTTCTTTTCTCGCTTCATGAAGTATTGGAACGCTCTGAGGAACAGTGCCGGTTGCGCATCGATCTCGACAACCGAGTTCCTGGGAAACGACGCGTCGAGAATCGCCAATCCTTCCTCCGACACCTCCGCCAGCTCCCCGACCCAGCGAAGCACCACATCCGCCGGCGACTCACCCGGAAACCGCTGCCCCACCAGGGCGAACAGGTCGTCACGCGTCGGGGCGTTGATCAACAGCGCCAGAAAAAACCGATGCTCGGGCTCGAAAATCGTCGTCCTCAGACTCTTGATGTAGCTCCGCCGTGCGTCTTCCTTCAAAGTCGCCGCCACACCCCCAGCCAGCGCACCGTGCTTCTTCTCGAAGACCCGCAGAACAGGCTCGGACTGGTTCAACTGCTGCAGGTAACCCATGCAGTGATGCAGAATCGAAAAGCCCCGCTCGAAATCCAAGTCCGCGATCATCTCCAGAAGCAGCGGCACGTAACCGGCGTCCTCTGTCCTCTCCAAGATGTCGAGCAACTGCTTGCGACGCATCGTCAGCTTGTCGCTGTAGTGCGGGTCAAATCCGACGTGCGGAGGCATGTAGTTAAACTGCGGCCCCGTCCCCGGATCGTGCTGGGTCCGCACCACCACCGTGATCGACGGCGAGTCCAGATGAAACAGCGAATGAATCGTCTGCTGGCCCGAAGTAATCGGCACGGTCCGCCCCGTCTCGAGCAGTTCCATTTCTTTTAATCGCACATTTCCCACGCGGATATGGGGCGTGACGGGCTTGACCTTGTCAAAGTCGTAATGTGCGTGAATGCTCGACCCGCGCAGAACGTGAAACGCCCCGGAGAACTCGTGCTGATGGATGGCTGTGGTTCCCTCCATCCAGAACAGGAGTTGGATATAAAATCGAGGATGGCTGTAAACGACGATCTCTGGTTCGCCGAATTCCGAGTCCGTCTGCGCAGGTTGATCTTCACCGAGTAAAAAGTCGTACATCAGCGCCGGCAGCTTGACCTTCTTCGCCGGAGGCCGCTCGTCGAGCGCCGCGCGGGCAAGCTCCGGGAACTTCTCCAGCGAAAAATTCTCCCTCTTCCAACGCTCCAGAATGGTGTTCCCGAGCTCTTGGAAAAAGGTGTTCATCAGCCCAGTCTACCATGCCCCTCACCGCCCGAGATAGTCCGAACCAGTTTGGCTGCAACAGCAGCATTCATCGCCACCCAGTGGTTCGTAACTCAGTGGTTCACAACTCAGTTGTTCGGAACTCAGTCGTTCGGCTCATGCCCTACTCGCGCTCGATCCAACGCAATGCGCAACGGCGCGCGGAACTTCGATCGGCTCCACCTGCCATCCGCTCGGATTCCTTCCGCCCCGGCTAGTTGGCCGGGGCGGTTTGCTTCAACTGCTCGTACTTGGTCTCGTACTTTTTCCAAAGTCGCGTGTGCCGGCTGGTCAGGTCAACCCGGCGCCCCTGGGTCCACGCCGCCACCACCTGCGTTGGCGTTTCGAGGATGTCCCCGTCGGCGATGAACAACGTGGCCTCCTTACCCGCCGCCAGCGAGCCCACCAAGTCGGCCACGCCGAAGATCTCCGCGGGAGACAGCGTGATGGCACGGATGGCTTCGTCCTTCGTCAGTCCAAACGCAGCCGCCGTCGCCGCGTGATACGGAAGGTTCCGCGAAAACGCAGCCGCACGGTTACTCGAAATCGCGAACACCACCCCCGCATCCCGCAACCGCGCCGCCAGCGTAAACGGCGCGTCATACGCCTCCATTCGCCGATTAGGGTTCCGGTGTACACCCGAAATCACCACCGCCACCCCATGCTCCTTCAGCAGCGCCGCCACACGCTCCGCCTCGTACCCGCCCACGATCACCAGTTTGAGCTTCTCCTTCTGGGCAAACGCCACAGCCGACGCGATCGCCTCCGCCCCGTCCGCGTTCACCACCACCGGTACCTTCCCCTCCACCACCGGCACCATCGCCTCCCAACGCGAATCGTGCGGAAACGCCGGGTCCGCCGCCCGGGCGGCTGCGTACGCCCGCGAATCGGCGATCAGCTTCCGCACGCCCCGCAGCGGGTCCGCGTCCGCAGCCGCCTCCGGCCCCGCCCCTCCCCCACCACCGCCGCGCCTACCCGCCCCCACCCCCGGCCGCGACACGTTCGGCCAGTTCATGTGCATCCCCGTCGCGCCCTTGACCAGCATCTGCTCCCACGTCCACCCGTCCATCCGCAAACACGCGCTCATTCCCGACACCGTCCCCCCCTCCGGCGCCGTGACCGTCAGCAGCACCCCGTTCGCACGCGCCACCGGTATCTGCTCGCTGTCCGGGTTCACCGCCCGCTCCGCCCGCACGTTCGGGTTCACCGACCCCGTTTCGGCTGCGTCCCGCGTCGCCCGGATCGACTCGATCTCCGTCAGCCCGAGGTCCGTACATGCGTCCATCAGCCCGGGATACACGTGCTTCCCCTTCGCGTCGATCACCTCCGTCCCCGCCGCCACCGCCTCCCCCTTCCCCACGACCGTGATCTTCCCCTTATCGAACACCACCACTCCCCCCTCGATCACCCCGCCCGACACCGTGTGCACCGTCCCCCCGACAATCGCCACCGGCCGCGTCTGCGGACCGCCCGGAACCGAGTCGCTCCCCCGCGCCACCACACCACCGCACGCCATCACCACCGCAACCAACAACGAAATCCGCTTGTTCATGACGCTCTCACTTTACTTTTTTGTTGTCCCAAGAAATCCATCCGCACCGCCTGCGCGGACCTCTACCGTTCCAAGTCGTACCCGTCCTCAGCATGGAAGCAGTATTCATCATGGTTCGGCCAAAGCTTCAGCGGCGTCGGCGGCGGATCCCCGGGTCCGGCCATCTCCTCACCACCACCGAGGATCTTCTGAACCAGCGCCGCATGCCGCTTGCGGTTCTCGATCCGCAGCACCGCGTCCGTCTCCAGCGACCAGTACTTTCGCCCGTCGATCCACGTCTGCTCGGCTTTACTGAGCGTCGACATCGGCGGCCCGGACCACACCACCAAATCCGCCTGCTTACCCACCGCAATCGAGCCGACCTTGTCGTCAATCCGCAGTGACTTCGCCGGGTTCAGCGTCACCATCTTCCAAGCCTCGTGCTCCGGAACCCCGCCATACTTCATCGCCTTCGCCGCCTCCGTGTTCATCCTCCGCCCCAGCTCCCCGTCATCGCTGTTCAAACTCGCCACCACCCCCTGCTTCCACATCATCGCCGGCGAATACGGTATTGCGTCCTGCACCTCGATCTTAAACGCCCACCAATCCGTAAACCCAGACGCCGTCACCCCCGCCTTGGCGAGCTCGTCGGCGATCTTGTACCCCTCGAGGGCGTGCTGAAACGACCCGATCGTCAGCCCCCACTCCTGCGTCGTCCGCAGCAGCGCCAGCATCTCGTCCTGCCGGTACGCGTGGCTGTGGATCCACCGCTTCTTCTCGATGATCTCCCCGATCGCCTCCAGCTCAAGGTCCACCCGTGGCGGCACGACCGAACGCGGGTTGGCGTTGTACTTCGCCCACGCCGCCCGGTAATCCCGCCCAGCCAAGAACGCATCCCGCACCAACTGCTCCACCCCCATTCGCGACTGCGGATACCGTGTCGTAAAGTTGTCCCCCCAGTTGCTCTGCTTCGGGTTCTCCCCCAGTGCAAACTTGATCCCCGGCGGCGCGCCCTCAAACTTCATCTCCTCCGGTCCGGCCCCCCACCTCAGCTTGATCACCTGCATCTGCCCGCCGATCGTGTTCGCCGACCCGTGCAGAATGTTCGCCGACGTTACGCCGCCCGCCAGTTGCCGGTAAATCGTGATATCGGTCGGGTCGATGTAGTCGCCGATGCGAACCTCGGCTGTGATCGTCTGCCCGCTCTCATTGACCCCGCCGTCGGTGGCCATGTGCGAGTGGGCATCGATGATCCCCGCCGTCAGGTGCTTTCCGCCGCAGTCCACCACCACCGCCCCCTCCGGCGCCTCCGCCGTCACGTCCGTCCCGAACACGCTGCTGATCTTACCGTTCTCCACCAGCACGCTCCCCCGCTCGATCACGCCCTCTTTCTCCCCCGTCCACACCGTCGCGTTCTTAAACAGCACGGCTTTCGCCTGTTCTGGTGGCGCCTCCCGCCCGTACTCGCCCAGCGGATAGTTCGCGGCAAACATCGCCGGCTTGGTCGAAGGCCCACTCGTCGGACCGCTTGTCGGCCCCGTCGTCGGACCGCTTGTCGCCCCGGTCGTCGGCCCATCTGTCGGCCCCGTCGCCGGCCCCGTCGCACTCCGCCGCGTCACCGGCCCCTCCACCCGCACCCCCACCCACTCCACCCGCGACCCGTCGGCCAACATCGCCTGCCCCACCAGCCTCTCCCCCACCAACGTCGCACTCACCGACACCACCCCCGCCCCAGCCCCCACCAACTCACCCTTGACCGTAAACGCCAACCTCGAATCAAACATCGACACCCGTGCAAGCTCGTTCCCACCCCCCCCCCCCCCCCCCCGCCCCCCCCCAAGCCCCCAAGAACGCCCCCGGCCGGGCCCCCGCCCACCCAACAACGCCCCCCCCCAACACCCCCCCCCCCCCCCCCCCCCCCCCCCCCCCCCCGCCCCCCCCCCCCCGCGGAG
>JBBRUM010000234.1:0-6206 GCA_038247815.1 Tepidisphaerales bacterium
AGCAGCCCGACCGGTAACTTCCGGATTTCGGCGTTCATCAACGGCGGCGGCCACGACTTCCTCTCCAATCAAGTCCTTGGCGGCGCTCCGGCCGGAACGGGAAATTTTGGCGAACCCCGAAACGTCGACTTCTCGGCAGTCGCCGGCGACCAGTTCTTCACGGTCGTGCAAACCCCTTCGCTCCTCAAGGGCGACTTTAACTTCGACGGCGAAGTGCTCGACTCCGACATTTCCCTCTTCGTCAGCGCCCTCACGGGCGACTTCGCCTCCCTCGTCGCCCAGTTCCCCACCCGCAGCGAAGCCGACTTCACCTTCATCGGTGACTTCAACAGCGACGGCGAAGTTCTCGACTCCGACATCACCGGTTTCGTCGCCGCCCTCCTCGGCGGCGGCGGCCGCGTGACCGCCATCCCAGAGCCCGCCGCCCTCGCGTTGCTCGCCCCCCTAGGCCTGCTCGTCAGCCGTCGCCGCCGGTAACGGTGACGGGGTTGCACTACATTTGACGGAATCTACTTCGGCGGGAGCTCCTTGAGCTTCCGCCGAAGTACTTTTCCGGTGGGGGTACGGGGCAGCTCGGGCAGTGCGATGATCTCGCGGGGGACCTTGTAGCCGGCGAGGTGTTCGCGGCAGTGGGCGCGGATGGAGGCTTCGTCGAAGGGGCAGCCTTCCTTCAATTCGACATACGCCACCGGCACCTCACCGCGGACGCCGTCGATCCGGCCCACCACTCCGGAGTCTTTCACCGAGGGGTGGTTGTTCAGCACTTCCTCGATGCCGCGCGGGAACACGTTTAGCCCGCCGACGATGAGCATTTCCTTTTTCCTGCCCGTGATGGCGAGGAATCCGTCGGGGTCGAGCGTGCCGATGTCGCCGGTGCGGAAGTATCGACGGCGCTCGCCGTCGACAGTGAGTTCGGTGAAAACGGAGGCGGTGGTCTCGGGGTCGAGGAAGTACCCGGCGAAGACGTTCGGGCCGGAGATCAGGATCTCGCCGGCTTCGCCGGGAGCGAGCGGCGCGCCTTCGTCGGACACCACGACGACTTTCACGTTCGACAGTACCTTTCCGACGCAACCGTCTTTGAACATCGTCGGGCTGGACCATGACACGACGGGCGAGGTTTCGGTGAGTCCGTATCCCTCCATGAGTTGCACGCCGAGGCGGGATTTCATCTCTGCGCGGGTGGCTTGGGGGAGTGGCTCGCCGCCGGAGATGCAGAGCTTCAGCGAGGAGAAGTCATCCGGCGCGGCGTCTTTGACGGTCATGAGCGCGCCGAACATGGAGGGGACGGCCATGAATACAGTGGGTCGGTGCAACCGAAAGAGCTCGACGATCTTCTTCGGAACGAACCGCGCCGAGTACACCACCTTGGCTCCGAGCACGAGGGGGAACAGCGTCCCGGCGGTGAGTCCGAAGCTGTGGAACTGGGGGAGGACGCCGAGGAAGACTTCGTGGCGCGTGAACGCGCCGCGCTCGATGCCTGCGGTGACGTTGGATTCGAGATTGCCAAAGCTCAGCGGTACGCCCTTGGGGCGGCCGGAGGTCCCGGAGGTGTAGAGGATGACGGCGGTGTCGTCGGGGGCGTGTTTCGGGGGTAGGCGGAGGGAGGAGAGCTTGCCGATCTTGGGCAGCGCTTCCTCGAGGAGCACGACTTTGATCCCTGGTGGGATCACATCGCGGCCGCCGATGAAGTCGAGCATGGCTTGGACGGTGAGAATCGTGTCCATCCCCGAGTGAAGGATGACGTACTGAAGCTCGTCCTTTCCGAGCAGGAAGTTGAGCGGCACGGGGACGCGATACGCCAGCCACGCCCCGAGCATCGCCAGCGGAGTGCCGCCCGAGGTGGGCAGGAGGATTCCGATGGTGTCTTTGCCGGTTTCGCGCTCGATGAGCCTCGAGAACATCATCGAAGCGATCAGGCAGGCGCCGTAGCTCCGCGCGCCGCGGTCGTCTACCACCGCTGTGCGGAACGGGTGCTTGGCTGCATTCCACAGGATCTGTCGCAAGAGGGTCATACGCGACCAGAATAGTGCGCCCCGCGGCGGTTTGCACCGGCGTGGAATTCCCGAATGGATTTATAACGCCTAGGCCTTCAGCCCGCTGCTGGCGACCGACTCGACGAAGTACCGCTGGGCCGCAAAGAACAGCACCAGGCACGGCAGCATGCAGATCACCGAAGCCGCCATCAGCAGCTGCGCGTCGCTCGTACCGTACTGGCCCTTGAAAGAGTTGAGAGCGAGGGCGAGCGTGCGGTTCTCGGGGGAGTTGAGGTAGATCAGGGGGCCCATGAAGTCGTTCCATGAACCGAGGAAGGTGTAGATCGCGACGATGGCGACGACGGGGCCGCTCAGGGGGAGCATGATTTGCCAGTAGATGCGCCAGTGGCTGCAGCCGTCGATCTTGGCGGCTTCAAGAAGCTCCTCGGGCACCTGCGCGAAGAACTGGCGGAACATGAAGACGAAGAACGGGCTGGCCAGCCACGCCGGCAGGATCAGCGGCCAGAAGCTGTCGATCATCCCCAGCGAGCGGAAGAGGACGAATACCGGGATCATGGTGACCTGCGCCGGGAGCATCATCGTGCTGAGCATGACCATGAACAAAATCGCCCGTCCGCGGAACCGGAACCGGGCGAACCCGAAGCCCACCAGCGAGCAGCTCAGCACCTGCCCGGCGACGCTGAGGGTGGTGACCACCACTGTGTTCGACAGCGCGGGCCAGAAGTTCATTCGGTCCTTCGCCAGGGCGCGGGGGTAGTTGTCCCACTGGACCACGGCGGGGAGCGAGACGAAATCGCCCGCGCCGACTTGGGCTTCGGTCGCCAGCGAGCCGTTGATGACGAAGTAGAACGGGACGAGAAACGCCAGCGAACCCAGCCCCAACAGCACATACGCGATCATCGCCGCCGTAACCGAGCGCCGCCGCACCGAGCCCATGGCCGCCGAGCCCAAGCCCAACTTTGCTCCTGTTGCCGTCGTCATGCCAACCTGCCCTACTGCTTGAGACCCTCGTAGTACACCAGCTTCCGCGACCCCCGGAACACCAGCAGTGTCAGCACCAGACAAATCAGGAACAGGACCCACGCCATCGCCGACGCGTAGCCCATGTTGTGGAACTCGAACGCCTGCCGGAAGAGGTTGAGCACATAGAACAGCGTCGCATTGTCCGGCCCGGCGCCGGTCATGACGTAGGCTTGCGTGAAGACCTGGAATGAACCGATGATAACCATGATGAGGTTGTAAAAGATCAGGGGCGAGAGCATCGGGAGCGTGACGTTCCAGAACTTGCGCAGGGATCCGGCGCCGTCGATGGTGGCGGCTTCGTAGAGGCTGGCGGGGATGCCCTTGAGCCCGGCGAGGTAGATGATCATCCCGCCGCCCACGCCCCAGAGCGACATGATGACAAACGCGGGGATCGCCCACCGGGCGGCGTCCAAGCCGAACCAGTCGGGCGGCGTGCTGCCGAACCAGGCGGCGATCGGTTTGAGCAGTGTGTTGAGCAGGCCGTAATCGTTGTTGAAGATTTGAAGCCAAAGCACCGACAGCGCCACCCCCGAGATCACCGACGGCACGAAGTACACCGTGCGGAAAAACGCGATCCCCGGAACGCGAACGTTCATCAGCAGCGCCACCAGCAGCGCCGCCACCTGCGTGATCGGCACCGCCAGCACAACAAAGTACAGCGTGACCCGCAGGCTCTTGCCGAAGGTCGGGTCGGCCGTGAGCAACTGCTGATAGTTGGCCAGCCCGACCCACTTCGCCTCCCCGACCGGGCTCATCGCGGCCCACTGTGAGAAACCGAGGAGCAGCGAGACGAGCATCGGCCCGGCGGTGAGAAGCAGGAACCCGACCAGCCACGGCGCAATGAACGCAAACCCGGCGCGTTCCTGCGACCGGTCGAGCGCGCCCAGCTTCTCCCGACGCGCCTTCCACCACAGCGCCCCGACGACCGTCGCCACCGCGCCGGCTGTCACCGATAGCACCAACGCCCAGTTGAACCCGCCCCACTCCTTCCGCCGCAGCGGCGAGTCCAGCTCGGCGAGCCAGGCGGACTCGATCTCACGGGCGTTGGTAAGCGTGTCGGTCGTTCCCAGTTGGAGCGACGCCGGGACGCGGTCGCCGATGATGCGGTCCCACTCGGCCTGCCGCGGGTTCTGGGCGATGCGGGCGACGTCCATCGCCTTGAGGAAGAGGTCGGCGCGGTGCGGCGGCATGCCCGGCGGGGAGAGAAACGCCGGCGAGTTTGCGATGGACTTCAGCGGCGGAATCGCCAGCCCGAGCTCGCTCTGCATCTTCGCGCCCTCCGGCCCGCAGAGGAACCGCATGAGCTTAAACGCCTCGGCTGGGTCGCGCGTGGCGGTGGACATGGTCCAGCCCGTGAAGAACAACTGCGACGCGGCGAACTCCGGCTTGAGGTACGGAACGGGGACGACGTCCCACCGGAAGCTTTTGATCTCCTTGTATCGCGGCACCTGCCAGCGGCCGACGGGGCCGTGCATTCCGATGTTGCCGGTGAAAAACTCCTGCCCGCCGTCCTTGGCGATGCCCGTGGCGTTGAACACGATCTTTTCGTCGAGTCGCACGCGGCGGATGAACCGCATCGCCGCCTGACTCTCGGGGGAGCCCAGCGTCACATCCTCAAACCCGCCGGGGCCGAAGAACTCGCCGCCGAAGGTCCAGAGGAAGTTGCGGAGCGTGTCCGGCCAGATGGAGAAATTGGCCCCATACACCTGCCGCCCGGCGAAGTCCGGCCGCTTGCCAAGGTCCGTGATCTTCCGCGCGGCCACTTCGAACTCGGCCCACGTCCAGCCGTCGTGGGGGACCTTCACACCCGCCTTTTCGAACAGGTCAAGGTTCACATAAAACACAGCCGTCGTCGAGTCCTTCGGCAGGGCATACAACGAGCCCTCGCCCGCCCGCCCCGAGGCTGTGTCGAACCGAAACCCGTCGAGCAGGATCGGGAAGACGTCGTCGAAGTACGCCCGCCCTGCGGGTGTCTCCTTTTCCTTGGCCACGAAGTCGTCGATGGGGCGGATGAGCTTGAGGCTCGCCAGTTCCGGCAACATTCTTGGCGGCAGGTAGAACAGGTCCGGCGGCGTGCCGGCTGCCATCATGGTCTTGAGTTTCGAGTCGAACTGGCTGGTGGGGATGCGCACGATCCGGACGCGGGGATTATCCCGTTCGTAAGCGTCAACCAAGCTCTGGACGATCTGGTTCTCGGTCGGGTCCCCCCAGTGGAGGATGGTGAGCGTTATCGGCCTGGCAGATTCCGCCATTCGCCGCTCGACGATGCGCCTGCCCACGTCGACGAACGACCACACGACGAAGGCGACGACGACCACCACCAGCAACCCCCGCAGAATCTTGGCTATCGAACTCGGCATGGAGCTCCACCGCTACTTTCCGCTCGCCGCCGCGCCCTCGCCCGCCAGCACCGCCACCGACCACGGCTGCAGGGTCAAGCCGACCTTCCCGCCGGTGACGATGTGTCGCATTGCGTCCGGCCTGAGACGGAGCGTCGGCCGGGCGTCGGCTGCGTCGCCGGGGAGGACCAGCTCGACGCCGTCGGGATTCATCCAGTTGACCACTCGCGTCCCATTTTCCATTGGCACGGGCACGCCCACCGTTCGCTCGACCCCCGACCTGTTGACGATCACCACAGCGCTCGACCCCGGCGCGCCGCCGGCAATCTCCCGCAGGAAGGCGACGACCCCCTCGCCGTCGTTGGCGTACAACACGCGGAAGTATCCGTCGACGAGCGCCGGCAGCGTCCGCCGCACCGCGATCGATCGCCGGGTGCTGCGGAACACGTCCTCGTTGAACTCGACACCGGCTCCGGCGTAGGGCTCGAGGTCTTGCCACACCATGGGCATACGGTTGCTCGGATCGTCGGGCGACCACATGCCGGCTTCGGTTCCGTAGTACAGCATCGGGGCGCCGACGAAGGTCATCTGAAACGCGATCGCCTGTTTCAGTCGCGACCATTGCGTCGGGTCTGGCTGGGCGGCGGAGTAGTCGGGGCCGTTGTCTTGGATTCGGTTCTGACCGTCATAGGGGCGGTCGGGGTTGACGAACATGCTCGCGAGGCGGTCGGTGTCGTGCGAGTCGTACAGGTTCATGACGACCTGCCCGGCTTGCAGCGGGTAGAGCCCCACCAGTCTGTCGAGCTCGCGGGCGAACTGCGTCGGTGTGCTCGCGCGTTCTTGGTTGACG
>JBBRUM010000235.1:0-6192 GCA_038247815.1 Tepidisphaerales bacterium
ACCCACGCCGCCGCACCCCACGCGACCAGCACCACCGCAAACAATCCAATCAGCAATTTCCACATGGTGAGCTAGCTCTTAAACGCAACAACCCCCCCATAACCACCTACACCAACCAGCCCGACGCTCCTACTCCTATCGACCGAATCCAACCCCTCCCCCAAAAACCCCACCTATCGCCGTTCAATAATCTCGGCGCAAAAGATACGTTTGCCATTCCGCGAGGGATTCAACATTATCCCAAGCCTCCCAAATACCCCATATTCACATTCGCCCAACCCGCCCAAACTCTTGATCTAGTCCAACCTGAGGCTAGACTTCCGCCCCCCCCGGACCACTTGTGGCAGGTGGGGGTTAGCCCGTCAGTCCACCGGTCTGACGACGCCGCCTCACCGTGGCGACGGCTCATCCCATACCCCGGTGGTTCCCACGGCGACCCGGAGTGCCCCTCCGGACCGCCGACAGTCTTTTTTGCACGGGGAGTCAACCCTCCCCATCGCAGAGGCCTCCAACGACTATGTCACGCGACCTTACCAAAATCCGCAACATCGGCATCGCAGCCCACATCGACGCAGGCAAAACCACCACCTCCGAACGTATCCTCTACTACACCGGTCGCGTCCACAAAGTCGGCGAAGTACACGAAGGCACCGCCGTCATGGACTTCGACCCCGAAGAACAAAAACGCGGCATCACCATCAACTCCGCCGCCACCTTCTGCGAATGGAAACGCAACGGCGAACTCTACAACATCAACCTCATCGACACCCCCGGACACGTCGACTTCACCGCCGAAGTCGAACGCTCCCTCCGCGTCCTCGATGGCGCCGTAGCCGTCTTCGACGGCAAAGAAGGCGTCGAAGCACAATCCGAAACCGTCTGGCGCCAAGCCACCAAATACAACGTCCCACGCGTCTGTTTCGTTAACAAAATGGACAAAGTTGGGGCGGATTATGACTTTTGTTACAAGACGATTTTGGATCGGTTGGCGGCTCCGGCGATTCCGGTGATGATTCCGGATGGGCAGGCGGACACGTTTAAGGGGATCATCGATCTGATTAGGGGGGTGGGGTATTACACGGACTTGACCGACGAAAAAGACAAGGGGCATACGATCGTTGAGAAGCCCGTGCCTGCGCACATGAAGGAGAAGTATGACTTCTATCGCGCGATCATGCTGGAGAAGGTGGCGGAGCTGGATGACGATCTGATGGAGAAGTTCCTGACGGATCCGGAGACGATGCAGGAGGATGAGATCCGGGCGGCGCTGCGGAAGGGGACGATCAACTTCTTGTGTCACCCGTTGTTCTGCGGGTCGGCTTACAAGTATGTGGGGGTAAAGCAGCTGCTCAACGGGGTTGTTGACTTTTTGCCTTGCCCGCTGGACATGCCGATTGTCAAAGGGCTGGACCTTAAGGACCACGAAAAGGTTTTGGAACGTCGACGTGTGCCCGAGGATCCGTTCTGCGGGCTGGCGTTTAAGATCGTGGACGACAAGTTCGGGACGCTGACTTATGTCCGCGTGTACTCGGGCCGGCTGGAGACGGGCACTCGTGTGCTGAATGCCAACAAGAACACGCGGGAGAACATTTCGCGGATGTTCCAGATGTCGGCGAACGACCGGATCCCGCGCGACTCGGCGGAAGCCGGCGACATTGTCGCGGTGATCGGCGTCAACGAAGCCATCACGGGCGACACGCTCTGCGACCCGGACAAACCCATCATCCTGGAACGTCCGACGTTCCCCGAGCCGGTTATCTCGATGTCGATCGAGCCCAAGGCCGCCAGCGACAAGGACAAGCTCTCGTCGGCCCTTACGAACCTGCGCAGGCAGGACCCGACGTTCTCCGCGTCTTACAACAAGGAGACCGGCGAAACGATCATCGCGGGCATGGGCGAGCTGCACCTGGAAATCATCAAGCTGCGACTTACGCGCGACTACAGGGTCGAAGTCGTCGTCGGCAAGCCGAAGGTTTCGTACCGCGAGGCGATTACGAAATCGGCCAAGGACATACGCGGTTTGCACCGCAAACAGTCCGGCGGCCGCGGCCAGTTCGGCGACTGCTGGATCTCCATCGAACCGTTCGACGGCAACGGCCCGGACGGCAAGCCCCTCGAGCCCGAAGTGCTCAAGAAGCTGCGCTGGGAGGACGGGATCGCCTGGGAAAACAAGGTCGTGGGTGGTTCGATTCCGAAGGAATACATTCCGTCGGTGGAGTACGGGATTCGCCAGACATGCAAGACGGGCGTGCTGGCTGGGTTCCCGCTGATCAACATCAAGATTTCGCTGACGGACGGCAGCTATCACGACGTCGACTCGTCGCAGATCGCGTTTGAACTGGCTGGCCGACTTGCGATCATCGACGCCGCCAAAGCCGCCGGGTTGACGCTGCTCGAGCCGATCATGAAGCTCGTCGTCACCACGCCGAAGGACTTTGTCGGCAACGTGACGGGCGACCTCAACCGCCGCCGCGGGCTGATCCTTGACAGCAACGAACGCGGCAACGCCGTGATCGTTGAAGCCGAGGTTCCGCTGAGCGAAATGTTCGGCTACACGACGGAACTGCGGAGCATGTCGACGGGTCGGGCGGCTGCGGCGATGGAACCGCTGAAGTACGCACAGGTTCCGAACAACGTGAAGGAAGCGATCCTCAAGGGCGCGATGTAATGGCCGTTGGGTGAGTCGATGAAAAGAAGAGAGGGCCGGCTTGAAAGGGCTGGCCTTCTTTCGTTGGGGGGCAAGGGTGGAAAGTGACAGAGAGGGGGGGAAAGAGGGGGTGAAAGGTGCGTGGGGGGGATTGTGGATTCTGGAGGGGGGGATCAACGGGTCGGGTAGGATGGGGCACTGAAGGTGGGGGATGGGCGTGTGGAGTGTCGGGTATGAATCTGATTGCCGCGGCGATTACGTCGGTTGGGTTGACGTCTCATCGGGCGTTCTTGCCGGCGTTTGTGGCGGCTGTGTTGTTGCGGTGGGGGGGCGATTATGAGGTGATACGGGAGGCGGGTGGGCAGTTGTTGGGCACGGCGCAGGTTGCTTCGTGGTTCACGGCGGACGTGACGCTGTGGGTCTTGGGGGCGCTGGCGGTGTTGGAGTGCTTGGCTGAACGGAACCCCGAAGCCAAGGCGGTGCTTCTGGAGATTGATCAGTACATTAAGCCGGTGATGGCGGCGGTGTTGCAACTTGGGCTGCTGTCTACCGCCGATGCCGAGACGCTGAGCAGGATCACGGCTGCGACGCAGCAGGCATCGGTGCTTGGGACGGTTCTGCTGCCGGGCGTGATGTTTTTGACGTACCTTGCGTCGTCGGCGCGGAATGCGGTGCAGCGATTGCTTCGGGATGCCGACCCTGACAACTCGACGGGTTTGCACCGGCTTGTCGGTTGGTCGGAAGAGCTGTATTCGGTGTTGGGGATGGCGTTGTTTTTGGTGTTTCCGATTGTGGTTGCGACGATTGTCGGGGGCGTGCTGGTGGGGCTTTTCCTGCTGCAGCGGCGTGCGCGGCGGACTGAGGAGGCTTCCCGCGTGGCGTGCGGTTCGTGCGGGAGCGAGGTGTATCGCAGCGCCCCGCATTGCCCGAGGTGCGCGGCTGGGCAAGCTTCGCCGAGGGCGATTGGAATGCTGGGGCAGACGGTCGCCCGCGCGGCGGACCCGGCGACCCACGCACTGGAACTGCTGGCCAAGCGCCGGTGCCCGTGGTGTGCCACGCGGCTGTTGAAGCGGGATCCGAATTCACCGTGCCCCGGGTGCGCTCGGTTGCCCTTTGTAGATGCGGCGACGGTTGAAGCGTATGACTCGCGTCTGGCGATGCGGTTGATTCCGACGGTGGTGATCGCGTCGGCGATGTCGCTCGTGCCGGTGGTGGGGCTGGTGGCGGCGGTGGTTTTTTACCGGGTGTATCTGATCTCGCCGTATCGAACGTGGCTGCCGGCGGTGCGGAGTGTGCTGACGCGGTGGCTGCTGCGCGGCGCGATTTTGGCGCTTGTCGTGGTGCACCTGATTCCGGTGGTGGGGGCGGTGGCTGCGGGGGCGATGGTTGTGCTGAACTATCTTGTTTACCGGCAGAGTTTCCGGGGCGCGGTGCGGGCGGGCGAGTTGGGTGTGGTGGGCGGGGAAGCGGTAGGAACAAGAGCTGGTGGAGCGCTGATGCAATAAGGGGTGTGGGGGGGGCGAGAGAGATTGATGAGCCTGGGAGCTGGGGATGGATTTGATTGATGTGGGTTGATCCGCGATGAAAAGTGGAGGGTTTGCGCGCACTTAATGTGGCGGGGGCATAATTCTGTCGCTGGCTTCCTGGTGGAGCCGGGAGATGGGTCGATTGGACATGCAGTCTTTCAAGGGAGAGTTATGAGCGCACGACGTGGAGCGACGGCTTGGGTGTTGGGCGTGGCGGTGGCGGGTGTGGTGGGGGGCGGGTCGGTGGTTTTTGGGGCGTTTCCGACGTTTTTGACGCCGAACGTGATCAGCGGAGCGCAGGCGCCGACGTCGATCGGGGGTTGGACGTTTGTGAACAAGGGTTTGCAGGGGGTGGGGCGAGTGCCGACGACGCAGCTGGATGTGTTTGGCGAGACGTTTGGGTCGGTGTCGGCGTTGCAGATGGGGAATTGGGCGCGGACGGGCGCGGGGTATTCGGGGACGTTTTTCACGCTTCCGGATCGTGGGCAGAACGAGCCGCCACTGAACCGGTTTTCGGATTATGACGCGCGGATTCAGACGGTGAACTTTACGTTTGCGCCGTATACGGGGGCAGCGATCGTCGGGCAGACGCAGATCGTGCCGACGTATGTGACGGGGCAGAAGTTCACGTACGCCAATCCGCTGGCGGGTGGGGCCCAGACGGGGACTTCGGGGCTGGACCCGGGGACGAACGTGCAGACGCTGTTCGGGCAGACCATGCCGCTCGTGCCCAGCCAGAGCATCGGGGGCGTGGCGGTGGCGGTGAACAAGCTGGCGATGGACGCGGAGGGGTTGGTGCTAAAGGCGGACGGGTCGGGGTGGGTGAGCGATGAGTACGGGCCGAACGTGTACTACTTCAACGCCAACAAGGAGATCGTTGGCGCGGTGGAGTTGCCGGAGGCGATCAGGCCC
Source organism: Tepidisphaerales bacterium (assembly GCA_038247815.1). Lineage (GTDB taxonomy): Bacteria > Planctomycetota > Phycisphaerae > Tepidisphaerales > Tepidisphaeraceae > JBBRUM01. Next base: position 5,086 of record JBBRUM010000235.1, read on the forward strand.
AGGACTGCCGGGGCGCTGAACTTCAACTCGCTGGCTGCCCCGGCGAGCGGGCGTCGAAACAACCAGGGGATGGAGGGGATTGCGCTGAGTCCGGACGGGACGAAGCTGTTTGCGATGGTGCAAAGCGCGACGCTGCAGGAGTCGGGCGGGGCGAATGCGGCGCGGCGGAACGTGACGCGGCTGCTAACGTACGACGTGAGCGGGACGAACGTGCCGACGCTGGCGAACCTTGTTTCTCAGTCGGTGGTGCAATTGCCGACGTTTGACTTCGAGGGTGATGGGACGGCGCTGGACCGTACGGCTGCGCAGAGCGAGATTTTGGCGTTGAGCAACGACAAGATTCTGGTGTTGTCGCGGGACGGGAACGGACTGGGGTCTGGGCGGCGGGCTCCGGTGTACAAGAGCGTGATCGTGGTGGACACGACGACGGGAACGAACTTCGCAAGCGACACGGCGTTCAATGCCCCGACGGGTTCGGTGGCGGCGGGGGGGCTGCTGAACGCGGGGATTGATCCGCTGGACTATGTGGAGGCGGTGAACGTTTTGAATCGGACTGACCTTGAGAAGTTCGGGCTGACGGTGAACAACTCGGCTGGGACGTTTGGGGCGAACACGATTTCGGAGAAGCTGGAGGGATTGTCGCTGGTTTCGGCGCTGGACCCGGAGAACCCGAACGACTACTTCCTGTTTGTCGCCAACGACAACGACTTTTCGGCGATCAACGGGAGGATGGAGCAGGCGGATGGTTCGTTCTTCGAGTACACGTTTGCCGACGAGGGTGTGGTGAACGATACGGTGTTTTTGGCGTACCGCGTGACGATCGTGGTGCCCGAGCCGGCGGGGATGGGGCTGACGGCGGCGGTTGTGGGGATGGGGCTGGGTCGCCGGAGGAGATAGGGGGCGAGGGGGCGAGATTGAGTGGGCGGGAAGAAGGCTGGCTGGAGGAGGCCAGCTTTCTTGTTTTGGTTGTTGACAGGTAGTTTGGTATGTGTTAGGGTAGGTAGGGTGGAGGCGGTCTTTCACTTGGTTGCGTTGAATTTTATTAGGGAAGGGGTGGGTTAGGGTGGGGTTGGAAGTTGGGGTTTGGGGGGCTGAGGCGGGGTGTGG
>JBBRUM010000236.1:0-6151 GCA_038247815.1 Tepidisphaerales bacterium
GACATCGCCTGGATGCGATAGACCGGGATGTACGAGGCGGCAACGTCCACGCGCAGCGCGTTGGAAAAGGGGACGCCGTCCGTCGGGGGAACGGGAATTACCGACTGCGTTGAGCCCTCGCTTACGTCGATCGATAGCGTCGCGGCGTCTTGGTCGTCGACGATCACAGTGGGCGTGCCGGGAAGCTTCGCGCGAAGCTGCTCGGCGGCGGGCCCGCGGGCGAAAACCGTGGCTGTGAGCACGAGGGGAAGAAAGAGGCACAATGCCGCGAGAAGTCGATTGACCATCCGCATCAGAATACCCGGCCAACCCGGCTGAGTCCCACGCGGCTGCCCGGAGGGTTTGCCTGGGGAGTGGGGGTGTAGATCGTTCGGCTGGGGAGGCGTCCATCGTTGACAACGGGTTGGCCTCCCGAGAGCAAGACGGCCGTCGCCGCTCGGGTGATAAGGGAAAAATCGGATCACGGCCGGATTGCCGAACAAATCGCCGTGATTTACACCGGCTCAATGGGTACCTTCTGCGACCGGGGCCGACCGCAGGATACCGCATGGACGATCTCGCAAAACTCAAAGCCGTTTCCCTGTTCTCCAAAATGGATGACGAGGAAATCGTTGAACTCCGCAAGTCGATGCAGGTCTGCCGGTTCGCCCCGGGTCAAGTGATCATCCGCCAAGGCGAGCCGGGAGACTCGTTCCACGTCATCGTCGAGGGCGAAGTGGCGTTCGTCACCGTCGACGCCGGCGGCCGGGAGATCACCCTCGATATGGCCGGCGAAGGCCAGTGGTTCGGCGAGCTCTCCATGCTCACCGGCGACCCCCGCTCGGCCCGCGTCAAAGCCGTCGGCGCGATCTCCACACTCTCGCTCGACCGCGACGCCTTCCGGGCCTTCCTCCTCCGCCAGCCGCACGCCGCGCTCGACGTCCTCGCCGTCATCGGCCGCCGACTCGCCCGCGCGGACGAACTCCTTCGCCACTCGGCTTCGCGGAATGTCAACGAACTCGCCAAGCAGAAAGCCACCACCTGGCAGCGCGTCGCCGACGTCATCGCCAAAGTCTCCTCCAGTGCCCCGTTCGTCTGCTTCCACCTCGTCTGGTTCGCCAGCTGGATCCTCTGGAACCTGTACAAGGGCGAAAAGGGGTTCGACCCGTTCCCGTTCGGCTTGCTGACGATGGTGGTCTCGCTGGAGGCGATTTTCCTCTCAATCTTCGTCCTCGTCGCCCAGGGCCGCAGCGGCGAAATCGACCGCATCGCAGCCGACGTCGACCACCAGGTGAACATGAAAGCCGAACAACAAACCGGCCTGATCCTCGCCCGCCTCGACGACCTCGAACGCGGCTTGGCCCACATGCACGGCGAACACCTCGCGCTCATGAAGGCGATCGAGGAGAAGATCCCGCCGCCAAGCTGAATCACCCGCCCACACCCAACCGCCCCGACGCCAGGTACGCATCCACCCCCTTCGCCAGCGGATATGCCGGCTGGTATCCCAGCACCTTTCGACTTTGCGTGAGGTCGGCGAGGGTGTTGTCCTGTGTGAAGGTGTAGGGGTTGGGGAAGTAGTCCGGCGGGAGGTCGGTTCCGAGGGCGCGGTTGAGTTCCGCGATGAGCTGGTTGAAAGAGTAACTCTCCCCTGCTCCGACGTTGAAGACGTGGGCACCGGGGGCGGTAAGCTTCAGCGCCAACGTGTTGGCGGCGACGACGTCGGCGATGTAGACGAAGTCGCGCCGCTGTTCGCCGCCGGTGAAGACGCGCGGTTGCTTCCCCGCACGCATCTGCGTTGCGAGCTGCTGGATCATCGACGCCAGCTTGCCCTTGTGGTGTTCCCTCGGTCCGTACACATTCGTATACCGCAAGCCGACGACCGGGTGTTTGAGCCTCGCCGCGTATCGCCGGGCGAGCCTTTCGCAGGTGAGCTTCGAGAACGCGTAGATGTTCAGCGGGTCCGCCGGCTGACTCTCGACCATCGGCACGGGTCCGCGCCCGTAGATCGAGCAACTGCTCGCCCAGACGACCCGTGCCCCGGTGGCGGCTGCGTGCTCCAGCAAGCCGCGGAACATCTCGGCGTTGTTGAGCATCATCCGGTGCTGGTCGGAGAAGTTTTCGCCCCCCGCGCCGACCACGCCGGTGATGGCGGCTTGGTGGACGATCGCGTCGAACGGGCCGGCCTTGGCGATGGATTCAAGGTCGTCGTGGGTCCGCAGGGTGAGAACGTCGCCGGTGAAGTCGACCAGGTTGGCGAACGCGCCGGATAGGAACGTGTCCGCCCCCACCACGTCGTGCCCATTGGCGGCCAGTTCCACCGCGATGTTCGACCCGATGAACCCCGCCGCTCCCGTGACCAGAATCCTCATGTCGCCATCTTAGCCGCCCGTCCGTGCGGGTGTTGCCTGGCCGCCCCGGCTGTATGATGCGCCGGTGTTATCGGGGCAGGCCTACACATTCGGGAAGAAGGCGAGGCTGGCCGTTTCCCTCGCGTGGGTGGGCGGGTTCGTCGACGCCGTCGGATTCCTCGAGCTCGCCACCTACACCTCGAACCAAACCGGCAACACCGCCATGATCGGCCAGCGCCTCGCCGAGGGAAATTGGAGCGCAGCCGCCTACGTCTACTTCCTCGTCACCATGTTCCTCATCGGCGCGATGCTCTCCGGCGTGCTCATAGAGTCCGCCCGCCGCGAACACCTCCGCCTGTCCCGCACCGCCACCGGCCACGTCCACCTTCACCCCCGGCGTCACGTCGGAGTGTACACCGCCGCCCTGGCCATCCAAGCCGTTCTCCTCGGGCTCACCGTCGTCTATCACCGCTCCGGCGGCGATAACGTCTGGCTGCGCGGAATGCTCCCCTGCCTGGCCATGGGCCTGCAGAACGCCACCATCACTCGCATCTCCGGATCGATCGTCCGCACGACCCACGTCACCGGGATAATCACCGACCTTGGCTTGGAGCTTGTGCAGTTTCTCTACTGGCTCACCGACAAAGCCAAGCTCCGCAACATCGGCACACGCGGCCTGTCCCGGGTCGCCCGCGTCACCCAGCGGCACCCGACGTTCCAGCGACTTGTGCTGCTCGGCGGGATCTGGACGACGTTTCTCCTGGGCGCCGTGCTCGGGGTCGTCGTGTGGCGGTGGGGGGGTATTACCGCATTGCTCCTGCCCACCGGCTTCCTCGTCGCCATGATCGCCCTCGAACGCATGACCCCCCTCGCAACGGTCAACGCCATGGACCGCGCCGCCCGCGACAAAGCCTTCCTCTCCTTCGGCGTCGAGCCGGACCTCATCCCCGATTCCGTCGGCATCTACCGCCTCGGCGGAGCCGGCGGCCACCGCCGCGTCCGCACCCCCGACCTCGGCGACCTCCACCTCCACTTCAAGCCCGCCGAACGCGCCGCCATCCTCGTCCTCGATACCGATGTCGCGCTCGACGACAACGCACTCGCCGGCCTCGAACGCTCCCTCGACGCCCTCCGCCAGTCCCACTGCCAACTCATCGTCTGCACCGCCGACACCGGCCAGTTCATGGCCATCTCCCGCTCGCCCGTCGGACACGCCCTCGGCGTCGCCAACCTCTGCTCAGACCCCGAGTTCGCCGTCGCCCGGGCCCTCGACTGCGTCGGCTCGGCCGAACCCTCTCCACCCTCCACCAACACCTGAATCACTCCACTCTTGGCACATCCCCTGGCGCACCGTTTTCCGATACACTCTCCCCCATGAACCGGTTCTCGAAAATGGTCTTCAGCGGAGCCCGAACCCACGCCCTCGCCGTCGATACCGCGATCCTACTGGCCCGGCTGTGGGTGGGCTTGGCGATGGCCTTGGTCTATGGAACGCAGAAGCTCCCTCCGCAAGTTGGGTTCATCGAAGTCGTCGGCAAGCTCGGGTTCCCCGCGCCGACATTTTTCGCTTGGTGCGCGGCATTGAGCGAGGTCGTCGGCGGAGCCATGATCGCCCTCGGTGTGATGACCCGTCCCGCAGCCGCCATCCTCGGATTCACCATGTTCGTCGCCGCCTTCCTCCAGAAGTCCGGCCTCGAGTTCTTCTCCCCCGACCGCCTCAACCCCACGCACTACCTCATCTTCTGCCTCGCGATACTGCTCACCGGCGGCGGCCGCATCAGCCTCGACCACCTCCTCCGCCCCCGCACCGACGCGCGCCTAATTCGCTAACCCCTCCCACCCGAGGGCCACATGACACAAACTCCCCTCTTCTCCCACCACTCCAGATCTTGGCGGGACAATCTCTACGTTTACCCCGTCATCTCCCGGCGGTCGCGCGGGCTGAGCATTGGCGTCAACCTCAACCCCGACAAGGTCTGCAACTTCGACTGCGTCTACTGCTGCGTCGATCGCACCGTCGCGCCAACCACCGGCACCGCCCTTCGTACCGCCCCTCGCACCGTCGACCTCGCCGTCCTCCTCGCCGAGCTCGACCACATGCTCTCCCTCGCCTCCTCCGGCGAGATTTTTACGCGTCCCCCCTTCGACCAGACCCCGCCCGACCTCCGCCGCCTCAACGACATCGCCTTCTCCGGCGACGGCGAACCCACGAGCTTCCCCGGCTTCCCAGCCGCCTGCGAACTGGCCACCTCCGCCCTCGCCCGCGTCGGCCTCGCCGAAACGAAGATCGTCGTCATCACCAACGCCACACTCCTCACCCGCCCCACAGTCGCCGCCGCCCTCGCCCACCTCCACCTCCACAACGGCGAAATCTGGGCCAAACTCGACGCCGGCACCGACCTTTACTACCGCCTAGTCGAACGCACTACCATCCCCCTCGACCGCGTCCTGCACAACATCCTCGCCACCGGACGCAACCTCCCCCTGTGCATCCAGTCGCTATTCATGCGCCTCCAAAACATCGGCCCGCCCCCAGCCGAGATCGACGCGTACCTCGGTCGCATCTCCGACCTACTCGCCGGTGGCTGCCAAATCAAGTCGGTCCAGATTTACACCGTCGCCCGCCGCCCAGCCGAGGACTTCGTCTCCCCCCTCCCAGCCCCCGAACTCGACGAGATCGCGCGCCGAGTCCGAAACCTTGGCCTCAGTGCAGAGTCGTTCCATGGCTCGGACCAACCCCGGTCGAGCACTCTGCGGTGAAACTCCCGCGCGGCACCGCACAACGGATTTAGGCCGGATGCGAGGCGTGGAATCTTTGCGTTCGGAACAGCAGTTCCACAAGTTTCGACGGCGAAGTAGTTGGCCCTAATCCGCGCGCGGAGGCCGCGCGGGATTCGCCTCGTCTCTGCTAAATCGCCGACACACTAAATAGCCCCGAGGTCGGGTCCGCCGGCCCAGCTGAGTCCGACGGCCCTTTGAGAACCACCGTCACGTTCGACCCCGGATTGGTCACCGTCGAAAGCTTGTTGAGATACACCGTCGTCGGACCGGTGCCCACCGTGATCGTGTTCGTGCCCGACAACGCGATCAGCCGCACCGTGCCCGATCCGCCGCGCTGGATGTCGTTCCCCGCGCCGCCGTAGATCGTGTCGTTTCCCGAGTCCGACGACAGCGAGTCGTTACCCGCGCCGCCGCTGAGCACGTCGTCGCCCGAGCCCGACGTGATCGTGTCGTTGTCGGCCCCGCCGCTGATCGTCGCTCCGCCATTGCCTGCGCGCAGGGTGTCATTCCCCTTCCCGCCGAAGAGTCGAGCCTTCCCATTTCCTGCCGTGATCGTGTCGTTTCCCGCCCCGCCCGACAGCAGGACCTCACCGTTGCCTCCTGCGATCGTGTCGTTCCCCAGCCCCCCGTCCACCCGCGCATCGCCATTGCCCAGGGTCACCCGGTCGTCGCCCGCCCCCCCCCTCACCACCACACGCCCTTCGCTGGTGTTGGCAGCCCTCACCGTGTCATTCCCCGCGCCGCTGTCCACAAACGCACGATGACTGCCCAGGTTCACGACGTCATTGTCACCAAAGGTCTGAATGTTAAACCGCGCCGACAGCACACCGTTCGGCTGCGCCAGGTTGATCGTATCGACCAGGTTCCCGCCGACGATCTGTACCCTCTTGAGCTTCGAAGTGAAAAACGACTGCGTCGTCCCGTTCACCGTCACGTCCACACTCGTTCCCCCAGCCGCCAGCGCCACCGTTATCGCATTGGCCGTGTTCCCCTCCCCGAAGATCCGCAACACCGACCCGCCAGCCCCCAACGTCGCCGAC
>JBBRUM010000237.1:0-6141 GCA_038247815.1 Tepidisphaerales bacterium
CCCGCGCGGGGCTGCGCGCGCCGCGCCCGGCGCCCCCGCGCCCCGGGCGCCCCCCCCCCGGCCCGCCCCCCCCGGCGGGGGGGGGCGGGCGGGATTGAATTAGGGTGGTGGGCATGAAGGTTTTGGTTGTCGCCAACTTGTCCAAGCCGAAGGTGAAGGAGGCGATTGCGACGCTCGAGCCTGAACTGCGGCGTGGGTTTGAGCTGGTGGGCGTGGAAACCGATGCCTCACTCGATCTGTCGCAGGTAAACGTCGATCGGATTCTGGTGCTCGGTGGAGACGGGACGCTGCTGAGTGTGGCGAGGCGGCTGATGGGAAGGCAGGTGCCGATTTTAGGGGTGAACTTTGGGAGGCTGGGGTTTTTGGCGTCTTTTACGCTGGATCAGTTGCGCGAGTCGATGTCGCAGATGCGTGAGGACCGGTTGCCGGTGTCGCGGCGGCTGATGCTCGAGGCGTCGGTGGTGGGCGAGGGGGCATGTGGCGGGCTGGGGGACATGGCGGAGGTAGGGATGACTCGAAGGTTTGTCGCGACAGCGCTGAATGACGCGGTGATCACAGCCGGTCCGCCGTTTCGGATGACCGAGCTCGAGGTCGGGGAAAACGGGGAGACGGTCGTGCGTTACTCGGGGGACGGACTGATTGTTTCGACGCCGTCGGGGTCGACGGCGTACAACATGTCGGCTGGGGGACCGATCATTTCGCCGGGCGTGGCGGCACTGGTTGTGACTCCGATTTGCCCGCACTCGCTGAGCTTCCGGCCGGTGGTGATCCCAGCCGACTCGACGCTGCTGATCCGAGCCGTGCGGGTCAATGTTGGAACGACTCTGTTCTGTGACGGACAGGCGTCGACTAAGCTACTCAAGGGCGACCATGTGGTAATCCGCCGGGCGGCGTCGGACTTGCTGCTGCTGGAGCACCCCGACGCCCATCCGTGGCGCTCGCTGGCGGAGAAACTGCACTGGGCGCTCGGCCCGAGCTACAACCGCCCGGCGACATGAGGGGCGACGTGAGGTGCGGGGTGTGGGGTAGGGCTGATGAACTGGACGTTGGCGAGTATGGCGGCGGAGCGGACGTGTGCCGCGGCGGCGGCGTACTCGGAGGCGTCGGGGAGGTGTTCGAGGAGGAGGGGGAGTTCGGGGGAAAGCTTCGAGGCGGCGCCGAGCTGGCGAGCGAAGTTAAGCTCGCCCAGGCCGGGGCGGCGCTCTTCGATGTGGACCGTGAGTTTGCCGGACATGGCGACGTCCTTGAGGTGGACGGCTTTGATCCACGGACCGAGGAGGGAAAAGGATTCGTCAATGAGTTTATCGAGGCCGTAAAAGCGGTACGGGGAGTTGACCATGTTGACGATGTCGAGGTGGACGCCGAAGGCCGGGCGGTCGATGGCGCGGAGGAGGCGATAGTAATTCCCGGGGGAGTCCGGGAAGACCCAAGGCATGGGTTCGAGGGTGTAGAAGGTGCGGGTGGGGCGGACGGTGTCGATGATGTTTCGGACGATGGAGACGATGAGGTCGAAGGTGTCTTCGTCGAGGTTCCGGGGGTGGGGACCGTCCCACTGCACGCCGAGCGATCCGGCGATGTTGACGCAGCAGGCGGCGCGGGCGCGATCTGCGAGAGAGAGGTAGGCGCAGTTTTTGTCGAACGCGGACGCTCGTTGAATTGGGTCGGCGGCGATCGTGTTGGTCCAAACGCCGACCTCGGCGACGACGATGCCCGCCAGGTGTGCAGCGGCGGCGAGTTCGAGGGCGTGCGCTTGGTCGTCGGGCGAGTCGCCGGCGGGGAGGTAGCAGGCCCCATAGCCGAGGCGGAGGTGTTCGTCGACCCACTGCTTTGGAGTTGCACTTCGCGAAAGAAAAACCGGTCCGCCGAGTCTCATGATTGGTGCCCGTTTGCCAGATGTCCCCCTGACAAAATCAACGACCGCAGATGAAGACTGTAACACACGGGATACTGGAATCGATTCCCTCAAACAGGGGATTCGTGTAGCTTTGCCGGTAATCCCTTCATGGCATGGCGGCGACCGATGACAAACGAAGAAAAGGCATTGGTCGACCGTGGTCAGCCGGCGCGGGCACTTACGCTCCGGGCGGTTGTGTCGGGGTTGGTGGGGTTGTCGCTGATTTGCGCCTTGGTGAGTTACAACGACTACACGTTGAAAAACACGCCGCTGATCGGGAATTACCTTCCGATTGGGGTGGTGCTTCTGACGTTTTTGTTTGTGGTGTTTGTCAATGGTCCGCTGTCGCGGTTTGCGCCGAGATGGGCGTTTTCCGGGGGCGAGTTGTGTGTAATGTTTTCGGTGATTTTGGTGGGGTGTTCGGTGCCGGCTTCGGGGCTGGTGCGGTACCTCGTGCCGTCGTGGGTCATGCCGGTGGCGTTGGGTAGGCAGTACCCCGAGTTTGCGGATTTGTTTTTGAAGATGGGACTGCCGGACTGGATGTTTCCGGTGTTTCGGTCGTCGGACCGGAGCACGTGGTTTACGGATCCCATCGTGACGGGGTATGAGACGCGGTGGAACGCGGACGGTGGGATTCCGTACGGGGCTTTTGTGCGCCCGTTCCTGACTTGGGGTGTGTTCGTGTTCGCGTTCTTCGGCGGGCTGTTATCGATGGTGCTGGTGGTGCGTCGGCAGTGGGTGGAGAACGAGCGGTTGCCGTTTCCGTTGGCGCAGATCCAGATGGCGCTGATCGCCCCGCCCGAGCGGGGGAAGTGGCTGAACGAAACGCTTTCGAACAAGCTGTTTTGGCTGGCGTTCGGGGCGGTGTTTTTGCTGCACGGTTACAACGGTTTGATGCTGTACTTCAAGCAGGACCCGGCGACGATCACGACGGGGTTTGACCTGCAGAAGCTGTTCACCGAGCCACCGTTCAACTACGTCGAAGCTTCGTTTTTCAAGTCCAATCTGTTTTTCACGGCCGCGGCGGTGACGTTTTTCCTGAACCGGGCGGTCGGGTTCTCGCTGTGGTTTTTCTACATCTTCCAGCAGATGACGCGGGTGTGGCTGGGCGAGGCGACGGGCGACCCGAACATTCCCGGCCAGGCCGACGTGCACTTTGGCGGGCTGATGGCGTTTGCGATGATGATCCTCTGGGCGGGGCGTAAGCATTACAAGTCGGTGTTGGGGGAGGCGCTGTACTTGTCGCCCCGGGACCGGTCGGAGCACATGTACGGCTCGCCGGCGGTGGCGGCGCGGGTGCTGTTGGGGTGCATGGCGGTGATGGTGGGGTGGCTGTGGATGGCGGGGGCGACGGTGCCCGGGGCGGTGGTGATGGTGCTGTTGCTGTTCATACTGTTCTTGACGCTGACGCGGTTCGTAGCCGAGGTGGGGCTGATCCACGCGCAGCACCAGGTGCCGGTGCAGCGGCCGTTTTCGTTCCTCGACCAGATCGGGTTGGGGAAGCTGGTTCCGATCAAGACGTACTACCTCGGTACGCAGCTCCAGGGGATTTACTTCGACGCCCGGGAGACGCTGCCGGTGTACGCGTCGCACAGCCTCAAGCTGGCGGACGACGCGCTCGAGGGAACGCGGCGGGGCGAGCGACTTCGGCTGGTGTGGCTCTTCGTGTTCGTGCTGGGTTTTTCGTACACGCTGTCGGTGTTTTTCCACCTGCGCAACGAGTACACGTACGCGGCGACGCTGGACGGAACCAACGCGTTTCCGATTGACAGTTGGGGCGGGCGGGGGTGCTGGGAGTGGATGACGGTGAACCCGACGCTGTCGTACCACCGGTCGTCGACGATGGTGGCGCACAATCCGCTGGGGTGGTTCGCTGGCGGGTTCGTTGCGGTGACGGCGCTGTACGCGGGGCGGCTAATGTTTCCGGGCTGGCCGCTGCACCCGATAGGGCTGCTGATGGTGGGCTCGTACCCCATGTCGACGCTGTGGTTCAGCTTTTTCGTCGGATGGGTGGCGAAGGTGATCGTGGTGCGGTTCGGCGGGACGGAGCTCTATACTCGCGCCAAGCCGATGGCGATCGGGCTGATCGTGGGCGAGGCGCTGGCGGCTGCGATGTGGATGGCGACGGCGGTGGTGCTCGTGCAGATGAAGCTGCCAATCACCCCGGTACGGATCCTGCCGCCGTAGGCGTGGGTGGGAATGGCGTGGACTTTGTCGGATTGCATCGGACGGCGAGTTAAAGTCAGTTGGGGGAATGTTCGGCGGCGCGCACTGTGGACAGGAAAGCGTCGAGGCGGCGGGGGTCTTTTCTCAAGGGGATGGCGGGGTTTTCAACGCCGGAAGAGGTGTCGACGGCCCAGGGGCGGAAGGCGCGGACGACTTCGGCGACGTTGTCGTGGGTCAGCCCGCCGGCGAGGACGATGGGGGGGAGGGCGGTGCAGTCGAAGGAGGCGAGGGTGTGGGCAATAGACTCCCAGTCCGTGGGGGTGCCCGTGCCGCCGCCGGTGTAGGCTTGGGCGGACTGGGGGGACGAGCCCGAGCGGCCGGGGCCTTCGAGGAGAATGGCCGATAGCTGATGGCGGTCGAGCAACGCCCAGTGCTCCAGTTCTGGCTTGAGCGTCAAGCCGACCTCGAGGCGTTTGATCACCTGCAACTGGTGGAGGGCGAGAGCGGTGTGGACGGTTTCGTGGCCGTGGAGCTGGACGGTGGCGACGCCGGTGTGTCGGGCGGTTTCGAGGATCAGGTCGGGGTGTGCGTCGGCGAAGACCAGGACGGGGGTGACGAAGGGGGGGAGGCAGTTGGCGATCTCCGCGGCCAAGGCGGGGGGGATGTAGCGTTTGGCTGAGGGGACTTGGATGAGCCCGATGGCGTCAGCGCCGGCGCGGGCGGCGCTGAGGGCGTCTTCGACGTTGGTGACACCACAGATTTTGACGCGGGTTCGCATGGTGTGTGGGGAACAATAGCCGCAGTATGTCGGGGGCGTGTGAAGACCGGGGGGATTGGGTAATCTTGGGGTGATGAGCAGCAGGTTTTTGGCGTTTGATCTTGGGGCCGAGTCGGGGCGGGCGATGGTGGCGACCGTCGGTGCAGCCGACGGGGGGAAAATCACGCTGGAGGAGGCGCATCGTTTCCCCACGCGCAACGGCCGAATTCTCGGCACGCTTCAGTGGGACCTTGTGGGCATTTGGGAGGATATCAAGGAGGGGCTGCGGAAGGGAACGAAGCTCGTCGACGCAGCCGGGGCTCGGTTGGAAGGGATCGGGGTGGACACATGGGGGGTGGACTTTGGCTTGCTCGACGAACGCGGCGTGCCGATGGGCAACCCGGTGCATTACCGAGACGGGAGGACGGACGGCGTAATGGAAAAAGTGTTCGCAGCCGTCGGGCGGGAACGCGTTTTCGACGCGACGGGGATCCAGTTCATGCCGTTCAACACGCTGTTTCAGTTGTATGCGCTCAAGCACGCCGAGTGGGGCGGGTATGACCGGGTGAGTCGGATGCTATGGATGCCGGACCTGCTGCACTACCTGCTTAGCGGCAAGGCGGTCAGCGAGGTGACCATCGCCAGCACTGGGGCGGTGCTGGACCCGCGCACGCGGACGTGGAACCGGGGGCTGATGGAGGAGCTCGGGTTGCCGGTGACCTGGCTGGGCGAGCTGGCGGCGCCTGGGACCAAGATCGGGGGAGTTCTTTCGGACGTGGCGCGGGAGACGGACGCGGTGGCCGGGACCCCGGTGATCCTGCCGGGCAGCCACGACACGGCGAGCGCGGTGGCGGCGGTGCCGGTGGTGGGGGAGGCGGGGGGGTGGTGCTATCTGTCGTCGGGAACGTGGAGCCTGATGGGGGTGGAGTTGGACGCGCCGGTGGTGGACGAGCGGACCTTGCGACTGAACTACACCAACGAGCTGGGGGTGGGGGGGAAGGTTCGGCTGCTCAAGAACATCATGGGGTTGTGGTTGGTGCAGGAGGTGCGGCGGGACTTGGCGCGGCGGGGGTTGGAACTGGATTACGCGGAGCTGACTCGGCTGGCGGGCGAAGAACGCGGGCTGGAGCTGCTGCTGGACACGTGGCACGCGCCGTTCGGGTCGCCCGGGGGGATGCTCGGGAAGATGGACGCGTACGCGCGGTCGACGGCGCAGGGTGTTCCCGAGCGGCCGGGACAGTACGTGCGGGCGTGCCTGGATTCGCTGGCGTTGTCGTATCGACTGGTGGTGGAGAACTTGGAGGCGCTGACGGGCAAGCCGATC
>JBBRUM010000238.1:0-6114 GCA_038247815.1 Tepidisphaerales bacterium
CTTCTAACGGGGTACCTCGGCGGAGCGGTGGCGGCGTACGTGCGGGTGGGCGAGGCGCGGGTCGTTTCGGTTGCGCTGGGGGCGCTGCTTTGGCTGAGCTTGGTGGTGAGGGATGCCCGGCTGCGGACGCTGCCGCCGTTGAGGATGAAGGGCTGGGTGTGAAAGGGCGTTGTGATCAGCGAACGAACTATGAGGCGGTCAGGATCACATAGGTGGAGGAGGTGGGGGAGGTCCTTAGGCAGACGACGGCGGATTGGGACTTCGGGAGGGTGACGAGGCCCTGCCAAGTGTCGGTCTTGGCGGTGGGGGTTTGGGTGGTGAGGTTCTGGCCGGCGGGGGACTGGGGCCACGGGGCGGTGGCGACGGAGGCGACGGCGGATTCGGAGAGGGAGACGTGAAGCAAGGTCGCTGTGGTGTCGGGGGGAGGGGCGAGGGCGGTGAGATGGGTGGAGATTCCGGCAAAGACGGAGGTGGTGACTGGCGTAAGGTCGGGGGTGTAGGAGGAGGCGAAGAACTGGTATTCACCGACGAGGATGCGGGACGACTGGTTGGAGTAAACGGTGACTCTGGGTGCCTGTGCGATGGAGGAATCCCCCGAGACCTTGGCGGCGGCGAGCATGAGTTGGACCTGTTCAGCCGAGAGGATCGTGGGATTCGTGCGGAACGCGGCGGCGGCGGCAAGGGTTTCGCGAAGGTCTTGGGGAAGGGTTTGGAGGGTCTTGGCGTCGAGTGAGAGGAAGCGCGTCTCGATGGCGACTTGGGTGCGGGCGGCCCTGCCGGCGGCAAAGAGGCGGGAGACGGCTTGATGGTCGGCGGCGAGGGCGGTGACTTTGAGGTCCGTGCCAACCAGCTCGACCTTGGCGTCCGGGGTCGCCGCGAGGAGCTGGCGGACGGAGGCGAGAAAGCTGAGGGTGTTGGGCTGCAGATCGAGGGGAATTGTCACGTCGACTTGGGCGGGGTCTTTCGCGGCAGGCTGGGTGATGTCGGCGTTAGGAGCGGGCATGGGGCCTGCGGCCAACGGGGTGAACAGGAGATCGGCGATGTCATAGGTGCGGGTGGTGCTGCCCGGCGCAGCCGCGGCTGCGAGGGAGACGAGCACGGCGAGTGAAACGACTTGCTTGAGCTACTTGAGCATGGGCGCCTCGGGGGAATTGGGAGATTAGTCGGGTTTTGTAGACTGTCTCAGCAATGCCCGGGCCCCGTCAAGTAAAGACTTTCACTCACGGTGGGGGCGAGGGCGAAGCGTTAGGAGAAGACGAGTTCGCGCCGGGTGCGGTCGAGGACGGCGGTGGCGTCGCCGCGGAAAAACAGGTCGTTGCCCGCGCCGCCGGAGAGGACGCCGGGGAACTGGGGACGCACGGGCTCGTTGCTGAAGTACAGCGCGCCGGGGGCGAGGGTGAAGATTCGGGAGGAACGGCGCGTGTAGGATGAAGAGGATAGCAAAAGGGTGTGGATCTGCGCGTTGGAAGCGGTGATCTCCGGGGGGACGGTTGCCACGAAGAGCAGGTCGTCGCCGCGGTTGCCGAAGAGGTGGTTGACGCCGGTTCCGCCGATGATGAGGTCTCGGCCGGAGGAGCCGCGAAGGGTGTCGTCGCCGTCGTCGCCCGCCAGGACGGAGGGGAAGGAGATCCTGGGGCTGATGGTCACGTCGTCGTTGCCCGTGCCAGCGGAGACGAAGACGCGGTACAACCTCGAAGTGAAGGTGCCCAGGACGGTGTCGTTGACGAGTACTTCGATTCTGCCACGGGTGGCGCGGGCGACCGAACGGCGGACAAGAATCACGTCATTGCCGCTCGACCCGGTGACTTGGAGACTGAGGCGCCGTGCCAGGGTGGGGTCGGTGATGGTCGACGCCGACGCGGCGACGAACGGCGGGGGAGGCGTCGGGGTAGGCGTCGGGGGAGGCGGTGGTGGAGGCGGTGGTGGGGTGGTGTCGTCGTTGACGATGTCGACGAAGGCGCTGATGTTGCCGAGGATCACGTACGGGAGGCTGGGGTTGGAGAGGATGATGATGACGCTTTCGGTCGGTTCGACCTCTGCGTCACCGATGATTTGAAAGGGGATGGTAACGGAGGTCGCGCCGGCGGGGATGGTGATGGAAGTGACGGTTTCGACCGTGAAGTCTGCGTTGAAGGTCGCGCGGACGGGCTCCGATGGAAGGATCGAGACATCGACGGTCAGCGGTGCGGGGACGGCTCGGGAGAGTTGCAGGGTAAAGGCGCCGTTGGTGACCTGGCCGGGTGCGCCCTCGGGGATGGACTGGTTGGCGACAGTGAGGGAAACAATCCCGAGCAGCGTGTCAGTGGTCGCCGTGGCCAAGGCGGTCAAGCCGACGCGGGTGAGCGTTCCGCTAACGACGGAGTCCACGAGGGTGACGCTGAAGGCCGTGCCGCTGGCGACGAGGGGCCCGGAGGTCGGGGCGGCTTGGATGCGAACGACGTCGAAGGTCGCGACAGACTGCCCAGCCGCGAAAAACAAAGTTGCGGGAACGGGGCTGAAGAAGCTCGTGTACGCCGCGTCGGCGACGTTGAGATTGATCGCGTCGGCGAAGTAGGGGTTGGTGCGGGAGACCGAGATGGTGACGGGTGTCTCGCCCGGAGTGTTGGTGAACGACGGTTCAAGGAAGGAGAAGACCGAGACGGAATTGGTAATGTCCAAGACTTGGAAGACGCCGTCGCCGACCTGGCCGACGAGCGTGGCGCCGCCGGTGGATTCGTCGACGACGAACAGGCGGAGGGCGGGGGAATCCGCCGTGGTCGCGATCATGTAGAGCGTCGAGGTGCGAACCGATGCGGGGGTGGCGTTCTCGAGGTATCCATCTTCGAGGACGGCCGTCAGCACGTCAAAACCCAACGCGCCGACCGTGGTCAAACGGCCTTCGGCTGGGGTGAATGTGCCGGGAGCGCCGTCGAACTGTCGCACCAGAGTGTTGGCGGTCAGGTCAATGCCAACAAACGGGGCGGCGAGACTCAACGAGCCGCGGCCCAAGTTGGAATACTTGAGGGACGACACATTAGGGACGGGCGCGCCCGGGTTGCTGCCGAAGTTGGCAAGATTGGGGTCGGTGATGAAGCGCTGCGTGTTGCCGTTGTCGGCTGCGTCGGTGATGTCGGGGTCGACACGGAGATTCTGGCCGGCGTTGGAGACGATACGGAGTTGGTCAAGCGCGGGATCAAAGTCCATGGCGAAGCGCGTCCCAGAGAGGGGAATCGTCGGGACGTCGGCGAACAGGGTCGCCGCGCCAGTGAGCGTGTTTAACGTGTACAGGCGGTTGTCCGACGCGAGCGCGAACAGTTCGCCGCTCTCCGGGCGCGTGTCGATGTTCAGCAGTCGAACCTGCGTGGGCAGACCGGTAACCGTCAGCGGAGGAACCGCGGCACTCGGGTTCACCGGATCGAACGGGACGATGCGTCCGTCGAAAGTGAGCGCGAGCAGCGCCTGGGCGGCGAACAACCGGCGCGACTCGAGCGTCTCGACGACGGCGTTGGAACTGGATCGAACGGGGGGATTCAATATTGAGTACGAGAGCATTGCACCTTTTCCGGTTACACCCGACCAAGTGACACAGAGTAATCTACACCCCATTAGTCTCCGGTGTTACCCTTGCTACCGAGTATCTCCGCGATAGGCCATCGGGGAACTGGGGAAAATGGCGTGGAAGAGCTAGAATAAATCTCGATATGAGGATCGCCCCGATAGCCCGGGGCAACATTGCGGAAGTTGGGGGACGGAACGCAGCGCGGGCCATGCCGTCACTTAAGTTTCGCCTTTTTGCGACGCAGTTCGGCGTCGACATACTCGTCGAGCTCCCCCCGATCGAGCACCTTCTCTATCTGTGAGGTTTCCACCCCCGTGCGGTGGTCCTTGATTCGGCGGTCGTCGAGCACATAGGAGCGGATCTGGTTGCCCCAAGCGATCGCGCCCTTTTCTCCGTAGAGCTTTTTGATTTCCTCGTCGCGCTTGGCTTGCTCGATCATGTCGAGTTTGCCTCGAATCAGCGCAAGGGCGAGAGCCTTGTTTTGTTGTTGCGAGCGCTCGACCGAGCAGGTGACCTGCAATCCGGAGGGGATGTGCGTAATCCGCACCGCCGAGGCGACCTTATTGACGTTCTGCCCGCCCGGGCCGGAGGCGCGGACGAACGCGACAATGTCGAGATCTTTGTCGGGGACCTCGACGTCGGTGTCTTCGTCCTCGAAGTCGGGGAAGACGTCGACGGAGGCGAATGAGGTTTGGCGTTTGCCTTGGGCGTTGAACGGGGAGGGGCGGACGAGGCGGTGGACGCCGGCTTCGGCCCGGGCGTACCCGTAGGCGTAGGGACCCTTGACGGAGAGGACAACGTCTTTGATTCCGGCTTGCTCGCCTTCGCTGCGGTCGACCTCCGAGACATCCCAGCCTCGTTTTTCGAACCAGTAAAGGTACATCCGAAGCAGCATCTCCGCCCAATCCTGCGCTTCCGTGCCGCCGGCTCCGGCGTGGATTTGGAAGAAGCAGGGTTTGCCGTCGTTCTTCCCGTCGAGCAGCGCTTGAGTTTCCAGGGTTGCGAAGCGGGCTTCGAGGGCGGCGAGTTGCGCGTCGGCTTCGGCGAGGGTGTCGGGGTCGTTGACCTCCGCGCCGAGTTGGTGGAGTGCGCGGACGTCTTCGAGCTGTTTTTCGAGCTGCTCGACGGGGTCGGTGGCGGCTTTGATGGTTTTCAGTTCGGAGACGATGGGTTTGGCGAGTTCGGGGTGATCCCAGAATCCGTCTGAACCCATTTTGTCTTCGAGTTCACGTTTTCGCGCGAGCTTCTTGGGGAAGTCAAAGAGAGTCCCGGATGGCGATGATCCGGGATAAAAGGTCATTGATCAGAGAGACGAGGTTTTCTCGCATGGCGGGCATTGTAGCGGGATTCACCACGGAGTCACGGAAGGGGGGAAAGAAGCACGGAGGGCAGAGAACTTCGAGGGTAATAAACTGACGGCTATCAGGACGCGTCGATGGGTTCGGTGTGGGGTGATAGTGGTGCTGTCGGGGCGGTTGTTCAAGAGGTCGGCGGCGGGCTTGGGGGAAGACGGAAGTTTGTGCGGTTCGGACCGTCGCGACGGCTCTGCAGTCCGGTCCGTTGCTGGTTGTTAAGAGTCGGATGGAGTTGCCGTTTCCCGTCGGATTACTTGGTCGGAAGGTGCGGAAGACGGAGAGAGTGTGACCGTCAGCGGCGGGGGGAGTCGTCGAAAAGGTGGTGCTGTTGACTCCATGGGCGGAATGAATTTTGGCGACAAGGGCGCGGGTGAAGCGCGATCGGCTGGGTTGTGAGGGGGCGGTGTCGTAACCGGACGGCGACGTAAGTCGACATAGGGTGCAGGGCGAAACCGTCGCGGGCGTTGAAAGGGTGGACGGGTGGCGGGTGGTGCGGGAACGCCAGCCTCGGGTTATAAAGGCCGGGATGCGAGTGAATGTGGCGGTGTGCGGGGTTTTTCATCATCGAAAGTACATCGGCGAGCTCAGCAAGCGGGGCGTGCTTGCGGCGTTTTATTATTCGCACAGGCGCGCGACCGACGCGGCGGCGCTGGAGATGCTTCCCGAACGCGACGGGGGCGGGCGGGCGGAGAATCTGTGGGCAAAAGAGTATCTGTATCGGGGGGTGAGCAAAGTGCTCGGCGGGAAGATGGCCGAGCGGATCGGGCCGATGACGCACGATCTGTGGGAGGGGCAGATGATGCGGCGGTGGGCGGAGTGCGACGTGTTTCACCTGATGTTGCATGGGACGGGGTTGAATGCGCTGCGGATGGCGAAGCGGAAGGGTACCAGGACGTTGGGCGAGCCCGTTAACGCTCATCCGCTGGTGCTGGGGCGCATGATGGAGGCGGAGCACCGGCTGCTGGGCATTGCTCCGCCGCCGCCAATGCGGAAGAGCGAGCGGCGACTGGTCGAGGAAATCAGTGAATGCGACGCGCTGCTTGTGGCCAGTGCGTGGATCAAACGATCGTTTGTTGAGGAAGGGTATCCGGCCGACAAGATTCACGTGCTTCCGTACGCGACTGACCCGGTGCACTTTTTCCCGCTGACGGCGGAGGAGAAGGCCAAGGCGGTGGGGTCGGACCGGCGGTTTCGGGTGTTGTGCGTAGCGCAGCTCGTGCC
>JBBRUM010000239.1:0-6107 GCA_038247815.1 Tepidisphaerales bacterium
CCGAACGGAAACAGCACCGCCCTCCACCACCACTCCGCAGTCGTCTTCCGTCGTGATCCTTCGGTGTCCATCTCCCCATCCTATTCCTTCCTCCCATCCGAACCCCCTCTCGCGTAGGATCGTTCGCGCCGACATGAAAATCGCCCACATCATCACCCGCCTGATCATCGGTGGCGCACAGGAAAACACCCTGCTTTCCTGCGAGGGACAGCACGCCCGCGGCCACGATGTCACCCTCATCACCGGCCCGGCCGAGGGCCCCGAGGGCTCCCTGATGTTCCGCGCCAAGTCCGCCGGTTATCGCGTCGTCGTCATCGACGAAATGAAGCGGTCCATCCTCCCCGTCAAAGACTTCCGCACCTACCGCCGCCTGCAGCAAGTCCTCCGCGAACTCCGCCCGGACATCGTCCACACGCACTCTTCCAAAGCGGGCATCCTCGGCCGCTGGGCAGCCGACGCCTGTCGTGTGCCCGGCATCGTCCACACCATCCACGGTTTGGCGTTCACCGCTTCGACCTCGCGCGTCGTCAACCACATGTACCGCGCGCTCGAGCGCCAAGCCGCCCCCCTCACGCACAGGATCGTCTGCGTCGCCGACTCGATGCGCGACCAGTCCCTCGCCGCCGGCGTCGGCATGCCCGACCAGTACGTCACCGTTTACTCCGGGATGGACACCGCCCCCTTCCTTGACCCCGAGATCCCCCCCGAGATCCAGCGCGACCGCCTGGGCATCCGCCCGGACGACGTGGTCGTTGGCACGGTCGCCCGACTGTTCCACCTCAAAGGCCACGACGACATCCTCGACATCGCCCCCCGCCTTGCAGCCGCCCACCCGAACGTGCGCTTCCTCTGGGTGGGCGACGGCGTCCTGCGCGAGCACTTTCAAGTACGCATGGAACAAATGGGCCTGCGCAAAAGGTTCATCATCACGGGCATGGTCCCCCCCGAGCAGGTGCCCTCGCTCGTCGGCGCCATGGACATCCTCGTCCACCCCTCCCGCCGCGAGGGCCTCGCCCGCGCCCTCCCTCAGGGCCACCTCGCCGCCAAGCCCGTCATCACCTACGACATCGACGGCGCCAAGGAAGCCGTCGAGCACGGCGTAAGCGGCTACGTCATCGACCCCTTCGATAAGGAAGAGTTCCTCCATCGCCTCCAAACCCTCCTCGCCAACGCCACCCTCCGCACCACCTTCGGCCTCGCCGGCCAAGCCCACGCCCTCGCCCGCTTCGACACCAAAGTCATGGTCGAAGAACTCGAAAAGGTGTACGCCGAACTCACCACACGCCTAACGCCATAAACTTTACCGATGCCCCCCTCCCGTTCACGTCTGCTCCCCCTTCTCCTAGCAGCCGCCACGCTCGGCCTCACGATCACTTCATCCTCCGCCCAGCCGGCTCGCCCCACCCCGCCCGGCCTCTCCCTTCGTCCCGCCCTCACCGCCGCCCTTTCCCGCCTCGACACCGAGCTGGCCGACCTCACCCTCTCCCGGGCTGGCACCCCCGAGCCCCGTCTTGCCGCCCTCGAATTTCGCATCGATCTCCGCATCCTCGCCCGCTGGACACTCCTCGCCGCGCTCGAAGCCGGCGATCTCTCCGACGCCCAAGCCATCTTCTTCCTCCGCTGGCAGTTTCTCCTCCGCGCCGCCGCCCTCGCCGACGCACACGCAGCCGCCAACGGACCCGGAACCCCCGCCCTCGCCAACTTCCACCGCGCAACCTTCAAACTCAAACCCCCCTCCACCCCGGCCGAAGCCGACGCCCAATCCAAAGACGCCGCCATCGCACTCCTATCCCTCAGACCAACGCCCGGCTTCGACGCCAAACCCCTCCGCCCACCACCCCTCCCACCGCGCCCCAACATACGCCCAACCCAGCCCCCGCCCGACGCCCACCCCACCCCCGACGCGTCCCCAGCCGAGCTCTCCACCCGCATCCGCACCCTCGCCGTCTCCAACGACCTCCGCCGTCAGCTCATCGCCCTCGCCGACCGCGCTAACAGCGCCACCGAACCCAAGGAGCTCGCCGCCCTCACCGCCGCGCTCAACACAGCCGTTCGCGTCGCCGAGGGCCTCTCGTCCAACCTTGCCGTATCCCCCGAATCCAGAGACGCCCTCGAGCGCGACCTCGCCTCAGCCGCTGCCCTCACGACCGACCCCAGGCTTCGGGCGTCGGCTGAGTCGCGCCTGCGCACCATCGAGCCTTACGCCCGCCTGCTTGCCCGCGTCGCGGGTATGAACCTCACCCCCAACCAACGCGCCACCTTCGCCCCCGTCATCGCCTTCGCCCGCACCTCTTCCGAAGGCCCAGTCGCACTCGCCGCCATCGAAGCCTACCTCAAACTCGCCTCCGACTTCGACTCCCGCTTCGCCAATACTTCCACCCCCGCCTCTTCCACCCCCGCCCTTCGAAACGCCACCGAGCAATCCCTCAAACACTTCGCCGCCCACCGCGCCGCCCTCGAATCGGCTGCCCCGAAGGTCGCCTCCGCCGCCGACCTCACCGCCCCCCTGGCCGAGCTCCGCCACCACTTCGACACCCTCGACCTTCTCGAACGCCTCCCCCGCGCCCAAGACACTCTCGCCCAAGTGCCCACCCGCCCCCAAGGCGCCCTCACCCGCCGCACGGTCCTCGCCATCACAGCCACCTCATCCTCAGACGTCTCCGCCGAACGCTCAGCCGCCAAACAGTTCCTCGTCGACCTCCTCTCCCTCGCCGCCGCACAAGACGCCGCCCGCTTGCCCCTCATCTCCAACATCCCCGAACCCATCCTCTCCCGCTTCGCCGTCCACCCTGAGCGCCTCGAAGCCAAGCGCAAATCCCTCATCTCCGAACAACTCCAATTCCTCGCCTCGAACCAACCCCCCGACCGCGTCAAGCTCGCCCGCCTCGCCCGCCTCCCGGACCTCGTCGCCACTCTCGCCACGGCTACCGAGCTCACCTCCGCCATCGATACCCTCCAAGCCTCTCTCGCCAAAGGCAACCCCTGGGTTGACCTCCAAATCCCCCCCGGCTCGCTCGCCCCCCTCGCAGCCGAACTCCGCGGCGCCTTCTCCGCCTTTCTCGACGACTCTTCTGAACTCTTCGACCGCTTCCCCCAAACCCACGCCCGCCTCCAAACCCTCACCACCTACCTCACCTCCCTCGCCACCCGTACGTCCCCACTTCCCCCCCCCGGCCAACTTCCTCCCGGTGGCCAACTTCCCCCCGGTGGCGACGACCTCCGCATGACCCTCATTCAACAACTCCTCACCCCCTTCCCCAATCCCCCCCCCAACTCCAGTGCCCCCGTCGAACGCTTCCTCTCCCTTACCCTCTCCACCCTCCCCCCTAACACCCCATTCCCCCCGTCACTCCTCCCCGAACTCCTCCACCGCCTCGCCCCCAAACCCTAACCCGCCCACCAACTACTCACTACCAACTACTCACAACCAATTACTCCCCCCATGACTTACTTAGTAATCGGCCCGCATCCAGACGATCAGGAACTCGGCATGGGTGGCACCATTGCGCTGCTTCGTTCTCGCGGCCATGCCGTTCACCTCGTCGACATGACCACCGGCGAGCCCACCCCCCGCGGCTCGCCCGAGATCCGCCTTGCCGAGTCCGCCGCCGCCGCCAAGGTCCTCGACGTCGAACGCACGCAACTCGATTTGCCCAACCGCCAAGTCCAGCACACCCTCGAAGCCCGCCACAAGCTCGCCGCCCTCATCCGCGTCCACCGCCCCGAAACACTCTTCGTCCCCTACCCCACCGACGCCCACCCGGACCACGTAGCCGTCACCCGCATCGCCGAAGACGCCCGCTTCGACGCCAAACTCACCAAATCCGCCATCCCCGGCGAACCCTGGCACCCCAAACGCATCCTCTACTACTTCTGCACCCACCTCCGCATGTCCTTCCAACCCACCTTCTGCACCGATATCGCTCCTTTCATGCAACAAAAAATCGACGCCTGCAATTGCTACAAATCCCAATTCGGCCCCGAAGGCCTCCCCGCCCAAGTCCGCGCCGTCAACGCCTACTTCGGCACCCGTTTAGCCGTCGAATACGCCGAACCCTTCTTCAGCCACGAAGTCGTCGGACTCAGCTCACTGGATCACCTCGTATAGGCCAAGACGGAAATGCCCGACCCGTTCCCGAAATCCTCACCGACCCTCGACTACCACCGCCCGGGCTCCTCTCAACCCCCGTTCGAGGCAAAGTGGCACCACTGGCTCGCCACCACCCTCCTCGGGCTCCCACTGATCACTCTCGGCAGCGCCTGGATCTACAACTTCGCCCTCACGGACTACCGCGCACACCTTCGACCCGTCGGCCTCCCGTTGGGGATCTTGATATTCTCAGTCGGAACCCTCGCAATCCTCTCACCCTGGCTCATCCAGCGCCAATCCCGCCGACGCCCGAAATGATCCACCGCTGCGCCCGCGCGAAGTCGGCTGTACCCAGCCGGGTGAGGGTTCCGGCCTCACTCGCGCCGCCCCCAACCGCCCCCTCTCCCCCCATCTCGTTTCCCACTTCCTCCTCTCCCCCGGCCTCCCCTGTGCGTCTTTCCTCTCCTTCTCCCGCAGCTCCCCCTCCGCTTGACCCGCTCCCTTTCCGCTTTCAGCCCGCTGTCTCGCCTCCACGCCACTCGCGCCAGTTTCTGGGCTTCGCCCACTCGCCCCTGCTCCTTGGCTTGGCGGGCGCGGCCGGCGAGGATCGCGGCTTCGTTCATGGCCGGTTCGTCCAGCGCAGTCAGCGCCAGCACGAACCCCTGCCGCCCCGGCAGGGCGTGTTCCAACCAATCCACCACCTCGAATCGCTCCCCAGCAAACCCCTCGGCGGCCATCACCTCGTCGGTGCGCCGGGTTGCCGTCAGGTTAAAGTCAGCCGTCCCGCTCACGAGCACTAAAATGTTCCGTTTGGCCCGTTCAACCAGCCCCCGCTCCAGACCTGGGAAGAACCCCTGGTAATATTTCGCCTACCCCGGCCCCACCGGCATATTGCGAAAGTATGAAATCCCGCAGATCGGTATGCTCCCACAAAAGAGCTCCGGAAGCACCAGCCCCGCGATTCCCGCCATCCGGCCCCCGCCCGACAGCCCGGGTACCTAAAGACGGCCCTCGTCCACTTCCAGCTCCTGCATCGCCCTCCGCGCCGCCACCACCGCCCCCGTCAGCCGCCACGCTACCGCCATCGAGTTCCCCACCGTCCGTGGCGAAACCACTACAATCCGCCGCCTCCTAAGCTCCTCCTTCCACCCCTCCGGCACCTCAAACTTCTCCTCCCCCGGCCACGCCCCCACCCCCACCTCTACACCGTTCGGCCCATAAACCACCAACCGCTCCCTCTCCCCCTCCGACAACGAGATCCGAGTAATCAACATTCCCCCATCCTCCCCCTCCCCCCACCCCCCCCCTCGCAACCCCCACCCGCTCCATCTCCTCTCCCCAACTCTCCCCCCGGAAGAGGTCGGCTGTACCCAGCCGGGCGAGGGCCCCCACGTCTCGCCCCCAATCCGACATCCCACGTCCGACACTTGAAATCGCCCCCTAACCTCCGCCATGATCCTCTCACCCCTTACCCACTCCTCCGCTTACGCCTCTCTCTCCCCTCTCTTCGCTGCCGCCTTCCGCTTCTGCCACACCACTGACCTCCTTTCCGCCCCCCTCGGCCGCCACGACATCCCTGGCACGCCCCCGGGCGACCTCTTCGCCCTCCTTCAGGAATACACCCTCAAACCCGAATCCGACTGCCGCTACGAAGCCCACCGCACCTATGCCGACATCCAACTCGTGCTTTCCGGCACCGAAGCCATGTGTATAGTCCCCCTCGAATCCTGCGAGCTCGATGGCGTTTTCGACGCAGCCAAGGACCTCGGCTTCTATCGGTGCTCCGGTACTGGCGCTCACCGGCTCACCGTCCCCCCCGGATGCTTCGCCGTCTTCTTCCCCCACGACGCCCACATGCCCCTCATCGCCCCCCCCAGCTACACCGGCGCTCTCGTTCGCAAAGTCGTTCTCAAAGTTCGCGTTGCTTAGTGCCCCGTGGGATCACGGCTTGGCCGCCGGTGCTTTCCACAGCGCCATCATGTCCGCAAGTTCCTCCGTCGGCGCATCCGGCGGGTAC
>JBBRUM010000240.1:0-6101 GCA_038247815.1 Tepidisphaerales bacterium
GTGTTGGATCCGCCGAGTTTTGGGTCGGGAAACAAGAAGAAGGGGGTGCGGGCTTGGAGCGCGGTGGAGGGGTATGCGCGGCTGGTGGGGCAGGCGGGCGGGCTGCTGCGGCGGGGGGGAGTGATGCTGTGTTCGACGAACAACGCGGAGCTGTGCGGGGAGGGGAGGTTGGAGCGGGAAGTGGCGAAGGGGCTTGGGCGCACGCCGAGGTGGGTCCGGTTGCCGGAGGTGGGGGTGGATGTGAGGGGGGAGAAGGGGAGGTTTGCGGCGGTGGGAGTGGGGTGAGATGTTGGATGTGGGATGTCAGATGTGCTGGGGAGGGGGGGGAGGTTTGGGGTGGTCGGAGTGTTTGGGAAAATCCGGAATCTGGAATCCGGAAAAAATTCGAATGGGGAGAGGGGAGATTGGGAAAGGGGACAGGATGATGAGTGTGTTGGGGGCGATGGGGGGGGGGGGGTGAGCTGGGCGAAGAGATGGAGTGGGGAGGGCTAGTAAGCGGACGCGGGCGGAGAGGGGGGTTGCGTGGAAGCCGAGGGCGGTGAGTTCGATGTCGTGGACGACGATGGCGATCTGAATGATGGAATTGAGAGGGGGCAGGGGAGTAGGTGGTTAGTAGTTGGTGTTTGGTGATCTGTGTTGGGGGGGGGATTAGGGGGGAAGTTTGATGATGACGAGGGTGATGTCGTCGGTGATGGGGGCGGAGCCGGTGAAGGCTCGGTGGGCGGTGTCGATGGCGTTGGCGATGGACTTGGCGGATTCGAGGGCGTGGGTGCGGACCAGGTGTTGGAGGGGTTGTTTTCCGAAGAAGAGGCCGGAGGGGTTGCGGGCTTCCCAGATGCCGTCGGTGCCGAGGAGGAGGATTCCGGAGGGGGGGAGGTTGTCGGCTGAGTATTCGACATAGTTGGTGGAGTCGAGTGGTTCGAGGGGGAGTTCGCCGCCGTCGAGTTCGGTGAAGGACTCGGATTCGGGGTTGTAGACGAGGACGGGGTCGTGGGCTGCGGAGGCCCAGCGGGCGCGGCGCATGACGGGGTCGACGAGGAGGAGGGTCATGGTGACGAAGCGGACGTCGCGTGTGTCTTGGGCGAGGACTTTGTTGATGCGGGACATTATTTGTCCGAGGGAGGCGTTGGTGGAGGAGGAGGCGCGGAGGGCGGCTCGGGCGGTGTTCATAAGGAGGGAGGCTGCGATTCCGTGGCCCATGACGTCGCCGATGGCGATGAGGACTCCGTCGCCGCCGAGGTCGAGGGTGTCGATGAAGTCGAAGTAGTCGCCGCCGGTGGCGTCGCAGTATCGGGAGAAGCCGTGGATGTCGAGGGAGGTTTTGGTGGGCATGGAGCAGGGGAGGAGGGATTGCTGGACCTGCATGGCCAGCTCCATAGCGTGTTTCATTTCGGTGCGTTCGGCGAGGCCGGCGGACATGGCGTTGAGCTCGGCGGAGAGTTCGTGGAAGTCGCGTGTGCCGGAGAGATGGATGCGGGAGGCGAGGTCGCCTGAGCCGATTTTGCGGACGTGGGAGGTCAGGGCGAGGAGCGGCTGGGAGAGTCGGCGGGAGAGAAGGACGGCGAGTGCGACGAGGAGGAGGGCGGTGGCGACGGCGATGATCGTGCCGGTGCGTTGTGCTGAGCGGGCGTCGGCGAGGAAGGCGGATTCGGGGAGGGAGACGAGGAGTTTCCAGTCGATGCCGGGGTATGGGGCGATGGCTGAGGAGAGGACGCGGACGGGTTGGTCGGCCACGGTGGTACGGGCGGTGGATGGGGGTTGGGTGGTGAGGAAGGGGGCGAGGGCGCGGGCGGAGGGTGAGGTGGAGGTGAGGAGGGTGTGGCGGGTGTTGGCGTTGGCGGTGGTGGGGCCGTCGGAGGCGGCGACGAGGAGGGATTGGTCGTCGGTGAGGAAGAGGGCTCCGTCGCGGGCGAGGGGGAGTTGGGAGAGGAAGTCTGAGAGGCTAGCGAGGGTGACGTCGATGACCAGGACGCCGAGGAGTGTGCCCGAGGGGGAGTGGACGGTGCGGGTGTAGCCGGTGCCGGTGACGGCTGCGTTGGATTGGTCGGGGAACCAGAAGTAGATGGGCGTCCAGAGGGGTTCGTTGGTTGCGGTGGCGCGCTTGAACCATGGGCGTTGGGTGGCGGAATAGGTGTAGGTGCGGAGGGGTTTGAGGGCGTCGGAGTCGGCGGAGGAATCGGGGTTGACGGTCCATTCTCGGGTGGCGTCGGGGGCGGGGGAGAGGGAGCGGCCGTATTCGAGGCGGCCGGAGTTCCGGAGGAGCCAGACGGTGTTTCCGTCGGGGTTGGAGAAGCAGATGGAGGCGACGGCGGGGTTGGCGCGGAGGTCGTCGAGGAGGGTGGACAGCCAGCCGTCGAGGTCGGTTGGGGAGAGCGTGGCGGAAATGGCAAGGCGGTGGACGTAAAGGTCTGAGAGGGCGACGGCGGGGGAGAGGAAGGACTTGGTTTCGGTGCGGACGCGGTCGATGGCGGAATCGCCGAGCTGGCGGCCGAGTTGCTCGGAAACGCGGGAGGAGGTGAGGACGAGGAGGGTGACGAGGGCCGTGGAGAGGAGAAGGACGGGTAGGGTGGTGAGGAGGAGGATGAGGGTTTGGAGGGAGAGGGAGGGGGGAGAGGGGGGCGGCTGGGCGGGAGGGGTGGGGTGGGCCGCAGTCATACGGGGATGGTAATGGAGGGGGGTGGGGAGGGGTAGTAAAATCGGTGCTGGGAGCGGGCGGAGGGGACGCGTTGCGGGGGGTAGGGGTGTAGGGATGAGACGAATTTTTTGGCGGGAAGAGAGGGAGTTAGTGGGGTTGATAATGGATTGGGCGGGAGGGTTACGCGGCGGGTTGGCGGTGGCGGGGTGAGGTGTGGGTTTGGGAGGGCGATGGTAGTTCTTTGAAGAACCAAATTGGGGCGACACAGTATTCGTCAAGGTCGATGAATGGCGACCCGATGAGGATTGCGGACGACTTTGCGGTCGTACGGAGTTGAATGTTTGCCAGTGAGTTTGGTCTGAGGAAAGGGTTTGGTCATGGTTATTTTATCAATTCGTCAGAAGCTGTTGGGCGGGTTCTTGTTGGTGGTGGGTGCCGGAGCGTTTTCTGCGTATTTGGGGATCTCGGGTATGCAGAGCATGAAGCGGTCAATGGACGCCGCGGTTGAGATGTCGGCGTTGGACGCCAAGGCGTCCGAAGCGGTGTTGAAGCTGGTGAAGATGGATCGGGCGACGGCCGTGGCGACGGGGGAGGACGACGCGGCCGGCCGGGATCGGGCGAAGGCGGCAATTTCTGGCCATCGCGAGGAAATGTTTAAACTGTTGGAGAACATTAAAGCCAGCGAGATGGCGAACGAATCGGATAGGAAGTCGGTGGACGATTTTCTGCAGCAGAACACGCAGGCGCGTGAGGTCCGGGCGGAGGTTTTGGCGCTGGCGGACGGGGGCAAACAGAAGGAAGCGCTGGCGCTGTTCACGTCGAAGCTTGGGCGGCACACCGAGTCGATGGAGGCGGCGTTAACGGACATGACGGTGAGGATCAAAGATCGAATCAAGGCTGCGGACGAGCTGGCCAGTTCCGGATCGTCGCGGATGATCGGAGTGATCGCCACGATCATTGCAATCTCTGTGACGCTGTCGATTGCGGTTGCCGTGTGGTTGAGCCAGTGGATCGTGGCTCGGATTCGGGAGGTGGCGGTGGCGACGGCGACGTTGACGCAGGCGAGCGGCGAGCTTTCGAACATTGCGACGCAGGTGGGGGCGAACTCCGAGGAGACGAGCACGCAGGCGGGGGTTGTGGCCAGCGCGAGCGAGGAGATGTCGGCGAGTGTGTCGACGGTTTCGGCGGCGAGCGAGGAGATGTCGGCGAGCATCAACGAGATCGCCAAGAGCGCGCAGGACGCGTCGCGGGCGGCGAGCGACGCGGTGGCGCTGATTCAGAAGACGACGGAGACGGTGACCAGGCTGGGCGCGAGCTCGACGGAGATTGGGAATGTGATCAAGACGATCACGGCGATTGCGTCGCAGACGAACCTGTTGGCGCTGAACGCGACGATCGAGGCGGCGCGGGCCGGGGAGGCGGGCAAAGGCTTTGCGGTGGTGGCCAACGAGGTGAAGGACCTGGCCAAGGAGACTGCGGCGGCGACGGAAGACATCGCGGCACGGATCAGCCGGATCCAGGACGATACGAAGGAGGCCGTCAAGGCGATCGATGAAATCGCGGAGGTGGTGGTGCGGATCAGCAACGTGCAATCTGTGATCGCCAGCGCGGTCGAGGAGCAGACGGCGACGACGAAGGAGATTAGCCGGAGCATCTCGGAAGCGGCGCATGCCGCGTCGGAGATCACGGAGAACATTTCGGGTGTGGCGCAGTCGGCTGGGAACACGGCGAGCGACGCGGCGAAGACGCGTGTGGCCGCGGGCGACCTGTCGCAACTTGCGACGGACCTGCGTGGGATCGTGTCGGCGTTCCGGGTGACGGCGGCGGCCGGGGCGAAGTTGGCGGAATCGCTTGGCAATGCCGGGAATTCCGTCCAACCGGCGGCGCATCCGGCGGAGTATCGCCAGGCGGCGTAGTACGGGGCGGGATTTGATCGAAGATTCGGGGCGCGTCGACGGAAGTCGGCGCGCCCCGAGTTGTTTTTGGCGGGAATCAGTATGCCCGGGAGTATTGATCGGGGACGGGGAGGGGGGCGGCGAGTTCGCGGGCGGCGCGGAGAGGGAAGTGGGGGTCGCGGAGGGATTCGCGGCCGAGAAGGGTGAGGTCGGCGTTGCCGGAGGTGATGATGGTGTTGGCGAGGGTGGGGGTGGTGATGAGTCCTACGGCGGCGGTATGGATGTTTGCCTCGGTGCGGATGCGGGCGGCGAAGGGGACCTGATAGCCGGGGGGGGTGGGGATGTGGGCGGTGGCGGAGATTCCGCCGGAGGAGCAATCGATGCAGTCGACGCCGAGGGGCTTGAGGATTTGGGCGAGGTGGACGGAGTCTTCGAGGGTCCAGCCGCCTTCGACGTAGTCGGTGCAGGAGAAGCGGATCCAGAGGGGGAGGTGGTCTGGCCAGACGGAGCGGACGGCTGAGACGACTTCGCGGGTGAGGCGGGTGCGGTTGTCGAAGGATCCGCCGTAATTGTCGGTGCGGCGGTTGGAGATGGGGGAGTTGAAGGAGTGAAGGAGGTAACCGTGGGCGGCGTGGAGCTCGATGAGTTGGAAACCGGCTGCCAGAGAGCGTCTCGCGGCGGATTTGAATTGTTCGACGATGAGCTCGGGGTTTTTGATTTCGGTGGGGGTGGGGTGTTTGGGGGTGAAGGGGAAGGGGGATACGCCCAGGGGGATCCAGGGGGGAGGGGTGGGGGATGTGGGGGCCGGGTCCCAGGGTCGGCGGGAGCCGGCCTTCCAGCCGGCGTGTGCGAGCTGGATGGCGGGGATTGCGCCATGGTGTCGGATGAATGCGGTGACGGGGGCGAGGGGTTCGATGTGGTTGTCGGACCAGATGCCGAGGTCGCCGGGTGAGATGCGGCCCTCGGGGGATACGGAGGTGGCTTCGGCGATGACGACGGCTGCGCCTCCGAGGGCGCGGGCGCCGAGGTGTACGAGGTGGAAGTGGTTGGCCAGGCCGTCTTGGCAGGAGTACATGCACATGGGGGAGACGCCGATGCGGTTACGGAAGGTGAGGGATCGCTGGGTGAGTGGGGAGAAGAGCATGGGCGATGGTAGGTTGGGGGGGATATGCTTTGGGCACCATGAAAGATCCGCGATTTGACAAATTGTCGAAGCTGTTGGTGTCGCACTCGATGAAGATGCAGCCGGGGGAGAAGGTGCTGATCGAGGCGTTTGACATTCCGGAGGAGATGACCATTGCGCTGGTGCGTGAGGTGGCGGCGGCTGGGGGGATTCCGCTGGTGCAGACGTACTGGCAGCGTGTGGTGCGGGCGGTGAATATGGGGGCGGTGGAGGAGCAGGTGAAGCTGCTGGGGAGGCTGGAGCGGGCGAGGATGGAGGCGGTGGACTGTTACGTGGGGCTGCGGGGTAGCCACAACATCGCCGAGGCGAGCGACGTGGGGCGGGAGCAGATGAGCTTGGTGGAGAAGTATCACTGGGGGCCGGTGCACCAGGAGGTGCGGGTTCCGAA
>JBBRUM010000241.1:0-6071 GCA_038247815.1 Tepidisphaerales bacterium
GAATGATGATGTAGCCCACCATGCTCGACAAAAATAACATCGCCAGCGACGCCAATCCCAACCACATCCCCACCAGCGCCGTCCCGGCAGGCACCGAATGGTCCGTTCTCATTTGAGTCATCACACGCACCTCCCCCCACCGTAGGCGACGCCGCGCCCGCCCAGCCGACGAATCACCTGAAAACCGCCTAATCCCCCCGTCCCACCAAAACTAAAAACCCGCTCCCCAGAAGCGCGGGTTCTCGGTTTCGATCCCCATCCCCTACTTGTTCACCGAATACCCCGCCCCCGGACGCTCATAGTTGGACTTGTACTGGCCCGAATCCTGAATGCACGCAATGATGAAAATCGCGATGAAAAACAGCGCCGATAGCGCCGTGATCGCGTTGAACGGCTTGTCCCAACGCAGGTGCATGAAGTACAGCATCACCAGCGCCGCCTTCACCACGGCAATCGCCATCGCCAGGATCAAGTTCCCGTTGTATCCGAGGTTTACCCACGTCGCGGCGAACGTCGCCCCCGTCAGGAGCATCAGTACGACAAACACCCCGATCAACAAACTCATCGGAACAACGTGAACGTGGCCGGCCCCATGGTTTCCGCCGTGCCCTGCTTTGAGGTCCTTGCCGTGGCCGTGGTCTGTGGTGGAAGCGTGTGTCATGTCATCTCCGAAACGTATTCAATCGTGCGAGCCAAAATCGAACAAACCGCGGGCGGACATCAGTGGATCAAGTACAGCAGCGGGAACAGGAAGATCCAGATCAAGTCCACCAAGTGCCAGTACAAACCGCCAAGGTCCACCGGCGTGAAATACTCCGGCGAGTACCGCCCCGCCGTCAGAAACAGCCACGCGATGATCCCCATCCCCACGATCACGTGGATCCCGTGCAAGCCGGTCATGACGAAGTACACGCCGAAGAACGTATTGATCCGCGACTGACTCAGCGCGTTCATGTCGCCGAGTTCAACCGGCGGAGAGTGGCTGGTTTTCGGCTGGGCGACCGCCAGACCCACGGGTTGAACGAACGTCGGCAGCATCTTTGCCTCGTCCCCCGTGCCCGCGTTGGGGTCCACCAGCATCGTGCCTCGGCGGGTCGTCGGCCCCGCCAACTGGTCTCTCGTTGCAGCCGCGGCCTGGGCCGCAGCGACGGTCGCCTTGCCCGTCTGACCTTGACCCGCCCCGCCGTCCGCCGCCCCGTCCTTGCCGGCCTCGGCCGGGAGCCCCGCCGCCGAGTGTCCCGAAATGTGCGACTGGCGGTAATCGATCGCGTCCTGCAGCGCCGCGTCCTTGTTGGCTTTGTCGAAGTAGCTCGGGTTGTAGGCGTTATAGAACCCCGGGAAGATGTGGTGCTTCCACTTGCTTTGGTACTCGATCCCCTTGATCACCATGAATCCGACGCCACCCAGAAACGTCAGTGCCATCAGCACCTTCAGCAATCCTGTTTGCCCCAGCTGCGCCGCCCGCACGCCCCACGCCATCGTGAACGACGACGCGATCAGCACCGCCGTGTTGATACCGCCCCATGTCGCATCGAGATAGTGGTGCGAGTAGAGGAACACCTCGGGGTGGTTCGCCCGGTATACCGCGTACGCGCAGAACAACCCGCCGAACATCAGCAGTTCCGTCGCGAGAAACGCCCACATCCCCAACTTGCCCGACTGGTATTGCTGCTCGGGCGAGTCGAAGTGGTGCGCGAGGTGCGGCGGGTGGGCGTGCTCGCCGGTTCCCGCGTGTCCTTGATCTGCAGTGGCTGTGGCCATGATGGTTTCCGTTGACTCGGCGTGTGGATAAATGGGTTGAATAGTCGGACGGCGGAACGGGGCGAGTTAGTGCGCCGTCTTCGACCGCTGCGGATCCTCGGGTAGCTGAACCCAAGAGCCGTCGGCCTGCTCCTCCCAGCGGTGATAGTCGTACGGGTCGGAGGTTTCCGGGGTCTTTGCGAAATTGTCATGCGGCGGAGGCGACGCGCAGTGCCATTCCAGCGAGTTCCCGCCCCACGGGTTGGCCGCCGCCGGCGTGCCCCGCAGCAGCGAGTGCACCAGGTTGCCCAGCGCCAAGATCAGCCCCACCGCCATCACGTACGCCCCGATGGTGCTCACTTCATGGAAGATCGTGAACTTCTCCGGGTAGGTCGCGTACCGGCGTGGCATGCCCAGGCTACCCGCGATGAACTGGATGAAAAACGTGAGGTTGAATCCGATGAACACGACCGCCGCCGCGATGTTGCCCCACATGACGTTCGTCTGCACACCGAACATCTTCGGCCACCAGTGGTAGAACCCCGCCAGCAGCGCGAACAGCACCGAACCCACCATCACATAGTGAAAGTGCGCCACGATGAAGTACGTCGCCGTCAGGTGCACGTCCGTCGCCACCGCGCCCAGGAACAGCCCCGTCAGCCCGCCGAACGTGAACAGTACGATGAACCCGAGCGCGTAGATCATCGCCGTGCTCAGGCGAACGTCGCCCTTGTACAGCGTGCTCACCCAGTTAAACACCTTGATCGCCGACGGGATCGCCACCGAGAACGTCAGCAGCGAAAACACCGCATTCGCCAGCGAGCTCTGCCCCGAGACGAACATGTGGTGGCCCCACACGAGGAACCCCAGCAGCGCAATCGCCACAGACGAAAACGCGATGAACGTGTACCCGAAAATATGCTTCCGCGAGTGCACCGCGATCACTTCCGAAATGATCCCCATCGACGGCAGGATCATGATGTACACCGCCGGGTGCGAGTAAAACCAGAAAAAGTGCTGGAACAGCACGGGGTCGCCGCCGAGCGCGGGGTCAAATATCCCCACCCCAAGCGTCCGCTCTGCCGCCAACAACAGCAGCGTGATCGCCAGCACCGGCGTCGCCAAAATCTGAATCAGCGCCGTCCCGTACAACGCCCACAAAAACAGCGGCATGTCGAACCATCCCATGTTCTTCGGACGAAGCATGTGGATCGTCGCCATGAAGTTCACGGCCGTCAGGATCGACGAGAACCCGAGGATAAACGCGCCGAGCGTCGCCGGAACCACACCCGACGCGCTCTTGCTGCTCGAATACGGCGTGTAAAACGTCCAGCCCGTGTCCAACCCCGGCTGAATCAGCCACGCCAACCCGAATTGGGCCAGCGAACCCTTCAACTCGGGGAGCATCATGTTCACGATCCCGCCCGCCAGCACGAACACGAAGAAAATCGCCCCCCCGATCCAGCAGTAAAAGCTCATCAGGTTCAGTCGGGGAAACGCGACGTCCTTCGCCCCCAGTTGCAGCGGCAGCACGAAGTTGCCCAAAATCGCCGGCACCGCCGGGATGATGAACAAAAACACCATCACCGCCCCGTGCAGCGAGAACATCTGGTTGTAAAAGTCCCAGGCCTTGGTCTTGTCCGAGAAGAACAGCGGCGCGGGGGCGAACAGCTCCGTCCGCAGCATCACCGCGAAGAATCCGCCCAGCGCGAAGCTCGCCATCACGCCGATCAGGTACATGATCCCGATCCGCTTGTGGTCCACCGTCAGCAGCCAGGACATGATGCCCCGACTGTGGTTGAGATAGTTCCCACCCGGCGGGTGCTGCGGCACGGGAATGACTTGGTTGGGGGTAATGGCTGACATGGCTTTGGTGCTCCGGATGACTCAACAACTTCAACTATTCTTTCAACCCTCTGAACTCGTCTCAATCACTTCGGCGCCGCGGGCGGCTCGGGCAACTTGAATCCGAGGGTCGGGTCGCCGCCCGTCCAGTACTTGCTCAGCGACTTCATGTAGACAATCACGGCGTCGATGTCCACGTCCTTCAACTGTCCGCGGTAACTCGGCATGACGTTTCCATACCCCGCCACCACGTGCTTGTCGGGATACAAAATGCTCTCGCGAATGTAGTTCTCGTCCTGCAGGTACTTCTCTCCCGTCGTAAACACGCCCTCGTGCCCGAACGCGTCCTTCCAGGTCGGGCCGGTCCCCTTCGTGCCGTCGATCGAGTGGCACTGGGCGCAGCCGCGCTGGCCGTAAATGTTCATCCCGTGCTGCAGCGGCGTGATCTTCCCGTCCCGAATCTGCTTGCCGACGTCCGAGTCCTCCTCCAGCCACTTCAGGAAGTCCTCGGGACGGTGCACGATCAGCTGCGCCAACATCTCGCTGTGCTTCGTGCCGCAGTACATGTTGCAGTAAATCATGTGCTGCTCCGTGTACGGCTTGCCGCCGGCCGTCGGAGTCAGCGGGTCGCCCACGAACTTGGTCTCGAACCAAATCCGGTTGTACCGCCCCGGCATGTTCATCTTCTGCAACCGCAGCGCGGGGATGTACAACGCATGGATCACGTCGTCGCTGGTCAGCACGATCCGCACCGGAACGCCGGCCGGAACGTGAAGGTTCGGGCTCGTGTGGCCGTTGGGATAGGTAAACGCCCAGCCCCACATGTACCCCTTCGCCGTGATCTCGTAGGTATTCGGCGGAACCACGATCGTGTTCAAATATCCGCGGAACCCGTAGAAGAAAATCACCACCACGATGATCGTCGGAATAATCGTCCAAGTCAGTTCCAGCACCGTCGAGTGCCCCACCGTCGCCTCGGGTTTGCGACCCGGCGTGTGGCGGTACTTGACCACAAAATAAACCATCAATCCGAGGATCAGCACCGTGAAAAACACCGTCAGCCAGGTGATGGCTTCCATCAGCCAGTCCACCTCGTTTGCGATCGTGCTGGCGCTCGGGGGAAGCCACGGAATCGGGCCGCCGAGTTGCTGGGTCGTTTGCGCTAGTAATGCGGAGATCATATCTTTATCTTTCCGTCGTTCCTGAACCGTCGGCGACCGCGACCGTCGAACTTCCCGCCGCAAGCACCGCGGACAAACCGCGCCGCTTCCGACCCGAATTCACACCACGCATCTGCCTGCCGCGAAGCACCATCAACCCCGTCATCGCGCCCAGGCACATCACCGTCAAAAAACCGCCGAACTTCATCAATCTCATCGCCTGCACCGTGTACGTCCCGGTGTTCGGATCGAAGTGGAAGCAGAACAGGATCAACTGATCCATGATCGACCCCACCTTCCCCGACGAGGCATCCACCAAACTCAGTCGCAGCGTCTTGGACGGAAACGCCGCCCCGTACAAATATCTGCTCACCGTTCCGTCGGGCGTGATCATGATCAGCACCGCCGCGTGCGAGTACTGCTGGGCAGACTCGACCCACTTGTACTTGAATCCCACAGCCCGCGTGATGGCGGTCGCGGTGACTTGGTCGGTCGTCAAAAAATGCCATCCGTTGGCGGCTTGGACACTCTGCTGCGCGGTCAGGCTCTTCCCGTCCACGTAGCGTTGCACGTAAAAAAGCTTCTTCTCCCGCGCAAGGGTCGACCTTTCCTTGGGGTCGAACGAAAGGTAAATCATCTCGAAGTCCCGGCCCATCAGCAGGTCCAACTCGGTGATCGAGTCTAACGTCGCCTCAGACACTTGCCCGCACAGCTTCGGACAGCCGAAGTACCCCAACTGCAAAATCACCGGCTTGCCCCGCGTAAACAAATCCCGCAGCGCAATCGTCTTCCCCGAATCGTCCACCACCGTCAGTTCCAGCGGCAGCTTCGCCCCCATCCGCTCATCGACTCCGACGTCCACAAACTCCTTCGGCATCGGTTCGATCCGCTTGGGGACGAAGGTTTCAAACGTCTGGCCAGGCTCGGTCGCCCCCCCGCCCGCCTTCTCCGCCGCACCTTCCGTGGCAATACAGACCCGCGCGGCCATCGCCAGGACAAGACACACGAAAATCGGAACAACGCTTTTCATCTACAACTTCTTTTCCCAAAAAAATTACAACCCGCGACTCACCCACTACCTCGGCAACCGCCCGCCCGACGCAGCCACCGCTTCCATCGCCTTGTCGATCGGAATCCTATACGTATTCCGCTCGGGGTCAGCCTTGCCAAACACCTTCAGCGAATCCGCCTGCGTCGCCTTGAGTTCCACCACACGCGTGCTCGTCACCCCCGCCCACTTCCGATCCGTCTCCCCGCGATACTCCCACAGGAACCACGCATGGACGCCGATGAGAATCACCACCAACAGCACCGACGAAATGGCGC
>JBBRUM010000242.1:0-5997 GCA_038247815.1 Tepidisphaerales bacterium
GCCGACCCCAAACTCCTCGCCGAGTCCCGAGCCGCACTCGATGAACTCACCCAACTCCTCGACCTCGGCAGCATCTACGACTTCCAAAAGGCCTGACCCACGCTACCCTGATACGCTCTATGCGCGTCCTGCTTTACGAAACCTCCGCCGACGGACACCGCCTCGCCTATGTCGCGAGTCTCCTGCCCGACCTCCTCTCCCTTATCCCCGACATCACCGTCGCGCTCCCCAAGTGCGACTTGGCCAGTCCCGAGTACGAGTCTTGGCTACGCCCCTTCGCCGACCGCGTCACCATCGATGCCTTCGACACCGGCAAGGTCCAGTTTCGCCCCGCCACCGGCGGCGACCGCGCCAAGTACCTCCTCCAATCCATCGCCAAAGCCCGCGCCGAGCACGTCTATGTCCCCTCCGCCGACGGCCTCGCCCAGTCCATCACCCACCACCTCCCCTCCCGGCTTGCCCGCGGATTCGAGTCCGAAGCCGGCCTGCACCGCGGGGCCTTCGCTTACGCTACACACGGGCTGGCCGCGTGGAAACAGTCCGCCTCCCTGGCGCTGCTCGCCGCCTCTCCTTGGAACCTGCTGCACTTCGTCGACGTCATCCCCTACCTCTGGATCCGGGCGCGCGGCGGCCGGCTTGCCGCGAGATCACGCATGCTCCCGGACCCCGTCCGCCGCCTCGCCGAGCACCGCAAAGTTGACGCCCGCAAAGCCCTCGGCATCCCGGAAGACGGGCGGTACGTCGCCAGCACCGGCTTGATGACCGCCCGCAAGGGTATCGCCCTCCTCCTCCACGCCATGGATACCGCCCCCCTCCGCTCCGACGACCGCCTCCTTCTCACTGGACGCTTTGATCCCGCCATGCGCGCCCTCATCGACGGGCCTTACGCCCATCTCGTCAAGTCCGGTCGAGTCATCGTCGTCGACCGCTATCTGTACGAGCACGAACTCGCCCTCACGCTCTCCGCAGCCGACCTCGTGGCAACCCCGTACATCGGGCACGTCGGTATCGCCTCGATCGTCACCCGCGCCGCCAGCGTCGGGCGACCGATCCTCGCCAACGACACCGGTTGGAACGGCGTCATTGTCCCGCGCGTCGGCCTCGGCTGGACCTGCTCCGCCACCGCCGACGGCATCGCCGCCAAGCTCCCCGCCGCCCTCGACGACGCCATGACTTACACCCCGCCCCCCTCGGCCGTGCGATTCCTAGAGTTCCACGACATCTCCAACTTCCGTGCCTCCCTCGCTGCCCGCCTCCGCGAACGGCTCGGCCACCCCCCCAGCCCCGACCTGCACACTTGGGACTGGGTGCTCACCGGCGACCCTAACGCCGGCCCACAGCCACTCGCCCGCGGCGACGACCGCGTTCGAATCTAACGCCCCCCGAAGTACTTCCGCACCATCACATTGGGCATCACCAGCGCAGCCATGAACATCACCAAAAACCGCCAACGCCTCAGTCGAAACTGGTGCCCGAACTCCCGCCGATACACCCCCATCGCGTTCCCCCGTTTGCCCGCGATCAGCTGACTCGCCGCCGCCACCCGCCCGACGTAGCCGAGGAACATCAGCAGGTCCTTCCGCTCCTCCGGCGCCGCCACCGGCAACTCACCCCTGCCGTCCAGCTCCCGCAGAAGAGCAATCCCGTTGTAGTAGAACCCCGCCTCCTTTGAGCTGTTCGACTCATGCCATCGGTACACCATCAGTATCCCCTCCCCCGCGATCCCAAACTCGCCCCGCGCGAACAGCCCCACCTGAAACGGAACGTCCTCGATGCACTGCCGGCGCGTCTCGTACCGCAGCCCCCGCGCCTTCTCCCTGTCGAACATGATCGCCGAGGAAATCAAGAACGTGCACCCCACCGACAAGTGCCGC
Organism: Tepidisphaerales bacterium; assembly: GCA_038247815.1. Lineage (GTDB taxonomy): Bacteria > Planctomycetota > Phycisphaerae > Tepidisphaerales > Tepidisphaeraceae > JBBRUM01. The sequence continues at coordinate 1,875 of JBBRUM010000242.1, forward strand.
ATCGGCCGCCGGATCACGCCCCCCGGCCCCATCGACCCGTCAAAGTCGTACGATGGGCGGTCTGGAAACGTCGTGTAGGAATACCGCACCGAGCACGCCGACAGCTTCGGGTTCGCCTCCATGTACGCCACTTGGGCGCCCAGCTTCCCCGGCTTCCAGAGGTCGTCGTGATCGAGCAGCGCAACGTACTTCCCCCGCGCCTCTTCTATCCCCCGATTCCGTGCGACGCCGATCCCACCGTTGGGCTGGTCGATCACGCGAATCCGGTTCCCGTACTCCCCCAGCTTCTTCAGCGTGTCGTCCGTGCTTCCGTCGTTGACCACGATCACTTCGTAGTCGGTGAACGCTTGGGCGAACACCGTCGCCAATGTCTCCGCCAGCAGACGCGGATTGTTGTACGTCGGAATCACCACCGACACAGCCGGCGAAGTCATCTCACCCTCCGGCAAACCACCTGAATCTGATACATCCACCACGAACGCATCAGCCCGAGCGTTAGTCGGTTCGCCCACTTCGACAAAAACAGCCGGCGCGGACCATTCGGGTCATACCGGTCCACCCACCGCTCGGGCTTGAGCCCCGCGCCCTCGCACCACCGCGCCAGACGCTTCTCCGACATCATCTGCACATGCGTCGCGTCAAAAATCCCCGTCTGCTTTTCAGGCCAATCGCCACGCAAAACAAACTGACTAAACACATCCCACCCCCGCATGTTCGGCACGCTGATCACCACCCACCCACCCACCTTCACAAACCGACTGAACTCCGCCAGCGCCTTCCAAGCCCCCGGAATGTGCTCGATCACGTCGGCCAGAATCAACCCGTCAAAGCTCGCCTCGTCGAACGGCAGCCTCTCCCCCGGCGACGTCAACGTCATCGACGCGAGCCTACCCCGCGCCACCTCCACCGCCTCCTCAAGGATGTCCACCCCGTGGACCTCACGCCCGGCTTTGGCGAGCTCCCACTCCGTCGAACCCGTGCCACATCCGATCGACAGTATCTTGCTCCCATCGGTCGGAATCATCCCCAAAACGTCGTCTCTTGCCTTGTCCTCGTACACAAACCTGGCACCGCTCAACACGCACCTCCATCACTCATACCCCCGACACGCCCGTACCGCGCTTGAAACGGACAGGAACGAACCTCTCCACAAGCGCCACGATTTCGACATATGACTTGTGACTCACCAACCGTATGGCGAATGTATACACCAAGAACGTCGTCAATGCCCCCGACATACACGCTCCGATAAGTCCCGCTTTCGTCCCATCGAACAGCTGCGTCATCCCCCAACCCGCCGCCCCAGCCACCAAACTCAGACTCAGCGGCAGAAGAAAGATCAACGCAATCTGCGACCACGCAGCCCGCTGGCCCATACCCAATCGAATCCATACCACACCCGTCAGCCCCCAATAAATCGTAACCCCCACCCCCACCGCCGCCGACTCACCCACCGACGACGCCGCCCACACCAACGCCGCAAACAAAATCGCGCAACATCCGGACATCAACATCACCGTCTTAAACCGCCCCTGCGCCTGCAACAAGCTCACCGCCGGCGCGTTCACCAACCCCAGCCCCGCACCCATGCTCAGAATCGTAAGCGCCGCAATCGCATCGTCCCACTTGGTACCGAACAGCAGCCGCGTCACCGGCTCGGCTATTGCCGCCTGCGCAACGCACGCCGGTATCCCCACCAGCGCCAGCATCCGCGACGCCCTCAAAAACGCAGCCGCCTGCCGCTCGGGCTCGTCCCTCAGCTTGTTCAGCGCCGCAAACAACACCCCCGATAAGTTCACCGTCAACAACTGCACCGTCTGCAAACTCAGGTTATACGCAAACGAATACTGCCCCACCACCGACATCGGGTGCATCAGCCCCAGCACCACCACGTCCGCCCGCTGACTAACCGCCAACATCGACTGCGTGCCCACAAGAAAAAGTGTGTCCTCCAACATGTACCACCACCGCCGGACCTGCAATGTCATCCCGATCTCGGGGCGCGTCATCCACCACATCGCCCCACACCGCACGATCGCCGCCGCAAGGTTTGGAACCGCGAAACTCAGCGCACCCCACCCCCCCCACGCCATCGCCGCGCTCAGCGCCATCGCCCCCGTCACCGTCGCCCAGTTGAGTATCGCCGCCGCCTTAAACCGCAGCCCCATCTGCATCCGCGCCTCGGGAACCGTCGCCAGCGCCGAAACGAAGATCGTCGCGGCGATCACCAGCACCACCTTCACCATCATCATCCCGCCGCCGTACAGCCACGCCGACAGCGGCGCCGCCACCGCCGTCAACGCCGCCCCCGCCATCCCCGCCGTCGCCGACATCCAAAAACCCGGATTCTCCCAAAGGTCCGCCCGCCTCTGACGCTGCACCAGAACCTGCTTGATCCCTGGCTGGGCGATGATCCCGGTCACTGTCGGAATCGTCAGCGCCAGCGCGTAAAGCCCGAATTCATCGTCAGTCAACAATCCCGCCAGAATCACCTGCCCCACCAGCGCCACGACTTTGGAAACAACCGTAAGCCCGATCATCCACGCCGCACCCCGCGCGGCCACTTCCCCCAACGCTTGCGCCGTCCCCCCGCCTCGACCCTTCTTTGTCGCCTCGGTCAAACGCCATCGCCCTTCTCCCCACCCACCGCCTCCGTCCCGCAACAACTCCGCCCCCCAAGATTCTATCGTCCCAAGACGCCCCCGCCCCCGCAACCCGAACTCCCACCTCTCCTACCATCCCTCCCCTTGCCCCCACCCGACTCCACCACCGTCGATGACATTCTCGGACCCGAGGGGGCCATCGCGCGCCGTCTGGCCGCAAAGTACGAACACCGACCACAACAACTCCAACTCGCGCACGCCGTATCCAACGCCATCTCCTCCGGTCGCCACCTCCTCGCCGAAGCCGGCACCGGCGTCGGAAAGTCCTTCGCGTACCTCGTTCCCGCCATCGACCACGCCATCCGAAACAAAAAACGCGTCGTCATCTCCACCCACACCATCGCCCTCCAAGAACAGCTCATCGCCAAGGACATCCCCCTCATTCGGGCCGTCTTCCCCAACGAGTTCACCGCCGTCCTCGTCAAGGGCCGCTCGAACTACCTCTGCCTCCGCAGGCTAAAGCAATCCCGCTCCCGCCAGTCTTACCTCTTCGAAACCTCCGACGAGCAATCCTCCCTCCGCGACATCGAACTCTGGGCCGAGCAGTCACAGCAAACCGGCGGCACGGGCTCGCTATCCGAACTCAAAACCGTGCCCCTCCCCCAAGTCTGGGACAAAGTCGCGGCCGAGCACGGCAACTGCCTCGGCAAAAAATGCGAATTCTACGCCCCCTGCTTCTGGCAAGCCGCCAAACGACGCATGCAGTCGGGCAACATCCTCGTCGTCAACCACGCGCTGTTCTTCTCCGACCTCGCCCTCCGTCTCGCCGGCGTCAACTATCTCCCCAAGTACGACGTCGCCATCCTCGACGAAGCCCACACCATTGAAGACGTCGCCGGCCAACACTTCGGAATCAAAGTCTCCGAAGCCTCCGTAAAGTACCAACTCCGCACGCTTTACGACCTCCGCCGAGGCAAGGGCCTGCTGTCCTCCCTCGGCCCGGTCGCCAACGACGCCATCACCGCCGTCGTCGACCTCGGCGGGCTCACCGAGGAGTTCTTCGAACGCGCCATCCGCTGGCACGAGTCCAACGGCCGGGGCAACGGCCGCGTCCGCGAACCGTCAATAGTCGACAACATCCTCTCCCCCGCCATCCGCAAGCTCAACACCCGCCTCCTCGGGCTCACCTCCCACACCAAAAGCGAAGAGGAGATCTCCGAGCTCAACGCCCTTGCAGCCAAGCTCGAAACCCTCGCCGGCGGACTCGACGCCCTGGTGGGCCAGACGATGCCCGACGCCGTCTACTGGCTGGACGTCTCCACCGCCCGGGTCGGCCCGCGGAACCAGTCGACCAAGCGCGTCACCTGGCACGCGGCCCCCATCGACATCGCCCAAGGCCTGCAAACCGCCCTGTGGTCCAAGCTCCAATCAGTCATCCTCACCTCGGCTACGCTCTGCACCAGCCCGCCCGATGGCATCACCCCCGGCGCCCGCTCGTCCACCTCGCCCATCCCCGAGCC
>JBBRUM010000243.1:0-5946 GCA_038247815.1 Tepidisphaerales bacterium
AAGGTGGTGGCGAAGGGGGTTGGGTTGCCGGTGTTGTCTTCGGCGGCCATTTGGAGTTGGCTGCGGTTGAAGGGGAGGAGGGTGGGGGGGACGAGGGTGGTGAGGAGGTGGGCGTACCAGAGGGGGATGGGGAGGGGGGGTTTGGGTTTGAGGACGGAGTTGGAGGCGAGGGCGGTGTAGAACTCGGGCCAGGTGAGGCGGGTGGGGCCGGTGAGGTCGTAGGTTTGGGCGATGGAGGCGGGGAGGGTGAGGGCGTCGGTGAAGGCGCGGGCGACGTCGGGGAGGGCGATGGGTTGGACGAGGGTTTTGCGGCCGAGGCCGAGGAGGCCGGCGCGGAAGTAGGGGAAGAAGAGCCAGGGGGCGGCTGTGCCTTCGGACCAGCCGCGGAGCATGCGGGTGAACTCGCCGCCGGGGCCGGTGATCATGGAGGGGCGGAAGATGGTGTGGTCGAGGGAGGCTCCGCGGACCAGGTCTTCGGCTAGCCATTTGGATTGGTGGTACGGGGATCGAGCGTGGGGGCGGGTGCCGAGGGCGGACATATGGACGTAGCGGCGGATGTTGGCGTGGTGACAGGCGGCGAGGATGGCGCGGGTGCCTTCGACGTGGACGGAGCGGAAGGTGATGTTGCGGCGGGGGATTTCTCGGATGATGCCGACGAGGTGGATGGCGGCTGAGCAGCCTTGGGCGGCGGGGAGGAGGGAGGGGGGGTCGGCGAGGTCGGCTGGGAATTGGGTGAGGAGGGGGTGACTGATGGGGAAGGGTTTGCGGGAGATGGCGTGGACGGTGTGTCCGGCGGAGAGGAGCGAGGCGAGAACGGCTTGGCCGACGAAGCCGGAGGCGCCGGTGAGAAGGACCTTGGTGGGGGTTGCGTCGATGGTGAGGTACAGTAGGCGGTATATGCGAAGCACTTTGCGGATGGCGGTGGTGGTTGCGATGGGGCTGGTGGGCGGGAGTGCGCGGGGGCAGGAGGGGCCGGAGCGTCCCGGGGCGGTAGCGGCTGCGGGGGAGGTCAAGAGGGTGGAGGTGCGTGTGCCGGGGACCCGGGCGAGGCTGAAGGTGCCAGAGGGGTTTGAGGTGAATCGATTGATCACCGGGGTGGCGGACAAGGTCCGGGGGGTGGAGATTTCAATCGCCGAGTTTCCGGTGTCGTACAAGGTGCTGCTGAGGGGGTTGGAAGACGGTGGGACGACGGTTCGGATGCACGCGATGGACCATCGCGAGGAGACGCGGATTGGGGGTCGGGTGGCGTATTACGCGCGGGGTAAGCAGAAGGCGGAGCTGAGGCCGACGACGCGGGGCGCGAACCCATCGACGTTGGAGGTGGGGGAAGTGCGACACTGGCTGCTGGTTGGGAATGCGGCGTCGAGCGTGATGTTGACGGCGACGTATTCAATGGCGGAGGACGAGGCGCTGGATGTGCTCGTGCGGGAGACGATGTCGTCGCTGGTGTGGGACCCGGTGGAGGAGGTTGAGATCGGGGAGTTGCTGCCGTTTACGTTTGTTGTTCCCGAGGGGCTCAAGCCAGGTGGTGCGCTCGGGGGTCGGGTGAACTACACGTCGGACGGGCGGGTGATTCCGAGGAAGGGCGATGGGGTGCTGGTATCGTTGTTCGCCACGCGGGTTCCGGTGTCGGAGGCGAGCGAGGCGCAAGCGCGGAAGCTGTTTATGGCGATCGGGGCGGGTAAGCCGATTCGACTGAAGTCGATTGCGCCGGTGGATGTGGGGGGTTTGAAGGGGTTTGAGCTGTCGGGCGAGCTGGACGCCACCAGAGACCTGAAACTGGTGGTGTTCACGCAGATGCTCTTTGACGGGGAGGCGATGTACTCGGTGTATGGGCAGGTGGGGATTGCGGAGGGGCCGGCGTGGTTGGAGAAGTTCAGGGCATTGGGGCGGAGCATTCGGGTGAGGAAGTGAGTGGGGAGATTGACCGGTCGGTGGGGGAGTCATTAGCATTCGGAGAGTTCGGGCGGCATGCGGTGCGGGGCCGTGTGGGATGTTCGGACGGGTTTGACCGGCGGTTTGGGCAGGGATGTCCGGCGGCTGGAGGTTTGGCGTCGATTGAGTGAGGCACCGAGGAAAGTTTTGTTTTTGTCCTCACCGTCCCCCAGCCATGGGGAGCTGAGACGGTCCCTTGACGCGGTGAGTCAGGTTGTTGAGGCGGGGAGCATCGACGAAGCCATTGATTTGCTTCGCAACGAGCACTTTGACGCGATTTTGTCGGACACGCAGGATTTTTTGCCGCTCGAGCGGGCGCTGGTGTCGCAGCAGGCGAGTCTGATATTGAACACGATCGGGGAGGGTGTGTGCATCGTGGACGGCGAAGGGCGATCGGCGTGGATGAACAAGAAGATGCAGGCTTGGCCGCCGCGGGTGCACGAGAAGATTCGGCGGGTGTGCCAGGAGGCGTTCGGGCTGTTTTCGACGCAGGTTTCGCCGCACCATGCGGAGACTCCGGCGGGGTTTTTGCGGTCGAAGCGATATGCGCTGAACATTGAGGACCAGCAGTATCTCGAGCTGATTGCGTCGCCGGTGATCTCGCCGAGCGGGACGGTGGTGCAGGTTGCGGCGGTGGTGTGGGACGCGACGGGAACGCGGCGGCTGCAACAAAAGATCGACGCGATCGACAAAGCCGGTCGCGAGCTGGTGCGACTTGAAGCCGAGAGCCTGAGCAAGCTCAACGTACAGGAACGCCTGAGCCTGCTGGAGGACAAGATCATTTCCTTCACGCGTGACTTGATGCACTTCGACCACTTCATGATTCGGCTTTTGGATCGGAAAAATAACAAGCTCGAGCTGGTAATTGCGACGGGGTTGCCGCAGGAGGCGTTGGGGATCGACTTGTTCGCCGAGACGGAGGGGAACGGGATTTCGGGGTACGTGGCGGCCAGCGGGCGGAGCTACATTTGCCCGGACGTGGAAAGGGACCCGAGGTACATCGCGGGGCTGGACCAAGCCAAGAGCTCGCTGACCGTGCCGCTTCGTCTGCACGACAAGGTGATCGGGATTTTCAACATCGAGAGTCGGCAGCGGGCGGCGTTCAACGAGGACGACCGGCAGTTTGCCGAGATCTTCGGGCGGTATGTCGCCATTGCGCTGAACATCCTGGATCTGATGATCGTGGAGCGTGTGAGCACGAGCCACAAGGTGACGGACGATGTGACCAGCGAGCTGGCCGGGCCGCTGAATGACTTGGCGTCGGACGCCGCTGCGTTGATGGACGATTACATTGGCAATGAGGACCTGCGGACCAGGCTGAAACAGATTGCGGACAACGTGGCCGGGATGCAGAAGAGCCTGCGGCAGGTGTCGTCGGGGCCGCAGAACATTTTGGGGGCGGGGGACGTGAAGGAAACGCTGGACCCGGTGCTGGAGAACGCGCGGATTCTGGTGGCCGACGACGAGCCGAATATTCGGCTGACGATCTCGGACGTGCTGCGGAAATTCGGGTGCAAGGTGACGGTGGTGGCGTGCGGGGGAGAGGCGATTGCCGCAATCGAGAGCGGGGGAGTCGGCAGCGTCGAGGGCGGGTTTGACCTGATTTTGTCGGACATCAAGATGCCGGACAAGAGCGGGTATGACGTGTTCGCCGCTGCGCGGAAGAAGAGCCTGGACCTGCCGGTGATCCTGATGACGAGCTTCGGGTACGACCCGAACCACTCGATCGTGCGGGCAAGCCAGGAAGGGTTGCAGGCGGTGCTGTTCAAACCGTTCAAGGTCGAGCAATTGCTGGGCGAGGTGCGGAAGGCGATGGGGAAACGGGCGGCTCCGGTCATGTAGAGGGGGGCTTGAATTGCCACGGAGTTCCGGGGAGGGGACCGGATGGGGAAGACGGGGGCTCGGACTATCTCGGACCGGGGACGGACGGGGAAAGGAGTCGGCGGAGGGGGGGGATTGGAGGGGGGGCGCAGGGCGGGAGTCGCAGCGGGGTAGTAAGTGTCACTTTTTTGGGAGATGACCATGGCGGATGCGATGTTGACGGAGTTGTTGAAGGAAGTTCGATGGAAGACGCTGAAATTGTTGGAGGGTGTGGGGGAGGAGGAGGCGCGGTTTACGGGTGGGGGCGGGTTGCACAATTCGATTGTGTGGCATGCGGGGCATGGGCTGGTGGTGGTGGAGCATTTGGGGTTTGAGGGGATGGCGGGGTTCGCGCCGACCTATCCGAAGGAGTGGTTTGAGAAGTTCAGTTGGAGCAGTCAGCCGGGGCTGGTGAAGGACTGGCCGACGCTTGCGGAAGTGGTGGAGAAGTTGAAGGAACAGCGGACGCGGCTGGGGGCGTATCTGGAGACGCTCAGCGCGGCGGACTTGGCGAAGGTGGTGGGTGCGCCGCCGCGAAGTCGGACGCTGGGGGGGACAATTTTGCACGGCTTGCATGATGAAGCGGGGCATCAGGGGGAGATTTACCTTCTGCGGAAACTGTGGAAGGCACGGGTGTGAGAAGGGGCGGATGCGGGGAAGGGGTGTGGCTTGGACTCGCCCGGAGGGGGAACGGAAAGGGGATTGGGGGCGGTCGTTTGACTTCTGGGTGGAGGTAAGGAAAAGGGTGGGGAACTGGGGAGATTTTTTGTTGCATTCCACGGTGACGAGTAAGGGGCAGACGACGAATCCGGGCGGGGGTGGGGGAGGCGATGGGGATCCAAGCCGGGGATGGGTTGGAGTAGGTGGTGGAGGGGGATCGCGTGGTGGTGCGGGCGAGTACCGGGGTGGGGGCGTTGTGGGGGGCACTGGCCAGTGAGCGGCGGAGGGGTAAGACATTCGGGGAGATTCGCGGGGCGTTGGCTGCGGAGCGGATAGGGGTCGTGGGCGATGGGTTCGCGGAGGCTCTTGGACACGAACGTGGTGTCGCGGTTTTTGATGGGGGACAGCGAGAATCGTGCGAAGTTGGCGGGGCGGCTGCTCGCGGCGAGCGACGCGGGGGAGCTGACGCTTGTCATGCTGCCGGAGGTGCTGGTGGAGTGCGTCTGTGTGTTGGAGTCGTTTTACGAGCATCCGCGGGAACACATTGCGCGAGTGTTTGGGGAGCTGGTGCGGAGCGTGGGGGTTGAACTCGGCGGGTTGGAGGTGCATCTCGATGCACTGGCGAGTTACGGGCGGACGAAGGTGCATTACGTCGACTGCGTGATCGCGGCGACGGCTTGGGGGGAATGGTTGGCCGGTGGCGACGTTTGACGGGGACTCGAGGCAGTTTGCGGATGTGCGCGTCGAGGTGGGGTGAGGGGTCAGGCGAGGAAGTGGAGGGCAGCCAGCGCGAGCAGGGCGGTGGTGGCGAGGGTGAGGAGGAGGGGGGTGGGGGAGGGTTCGGCGGGGGTGTGGGGGTGGGGCCGGTGGTGGTGGAGGACGCTGGCGATGAGGAGGTTAGCGGAAAAACGGGGAATGCCTAAGCGGGCCGCGCGGGCGAGGAGGCGGGTGCGAGAGGTGTAGCGGAGGGTGCCGGCGTCGGCGCTGATTGCGGATTGGATCTCGGCGACGAACTGCGGTTGGGCGGGGTGTTCGAGGGGGTGGGGTGGTGGGGTGGAGGGGGAGGGGGCGCTTCCCGGGTTGTGGGGTGGGGTGGTTCGGGGGACCCGCGAGACAGTGGCGCGTGTGACGGCGGCGCGTTTTACGGGCGCGTGCGTGACGCGTTCACTGGGTGCGGGGGAGGTTTGCTGGTTGCGGGAGTGGTTGAGGGATTGGAGGTGGGAGGCGAGTTGGTTGGGGTTGTGGCGGTATTGGGAGCGCAGTTTCCGCACGTCGCGGAGGTAGGTCTGGCGGGATTCGATGGAGGAGGGTGCCACGTATGGGTGAACATACACCGGCAGCGGTTATTGGACGGGGAAATCGGGTTATGGGACGTTGAAAAGAGTGAAGTTTTGATCACGCCTTGGCCGATGGGGGCGGCGGGGGCCAGAGTACCGGGGACTTTGTGGAGAAGTCGGAGGGGGTTATCGTCCCGGCGTGGACACGAAGTTG
>JBBRUM010000244.1:0-5919 GCA_038247815.1 Tepidisphaerales bacterium
CCACGGCCACCCCAGCGCCACGCCCGCCCGCGCCAGCTCCCCCTGCAACGCCCGTACATGACGCACAGACCCCGCCACGCCCGCCGGGGTTACTCCGTTCGCAATGCAATATCCCGCCACATGCCCGGCGGCTTCCCCCACGTTCCACTCCACCGGGTGTAGCCTGTAGCACCCATTGGTAATGTGCGTCACCCCAAGACACTTCCCGGCTGCCAGCAGGTTCTTCACCCGCTTGGGAACCAGCGCCCCCAGCGGAATCCGAAACGGCGCGGCCTCGACATAAATGCTGTTCCGCATCGCCGAGCTCGGGTGCAGGTCCAGTCGGTAATGCCCAATCCCCACCGAGTCCGCGAAGCACTCACCCACCCCGTGCGCCGGGTCCCCCGCCTTGACCTTCCCCTCCGCCCGCCGCTGCTCCATCCCCACGTGCCCCTCGGTCACCATCTTAATCGCATCCAGCCGCCGCGCCTCGCGGATGTAGGGATGCTTGGCAAACCCGTCCTGTGTCCCCAATTCCTTCCCCCGCAGCCTCAGCCCCGGAAACCCCACCCCGTCCGTCCCGTCCATCCGCGGCGCTTCGGTCTGCATCCAGTAAACCAGGCATTTCGACTGCTCCTTTGCTGCCGCGAACGCCCTCGCCCGCTCCGCGTCGCTCACCTCCAGCGTCGGCGTCAGGAAGTAATCCATCTGCACCATGTTCACCAGCGCCACGTCCGGCGGACCCCCGCCTCCCTCATAGATCGACGCATCCACAATCCGCCGATACCGCCACATCTCCCACTCGCCCTCGTCCGGCTCGAGCGGGTGCGGCCGCCACCGGAACGTCCTCGGCTTGTGCTCGTTGCCCCCGATCTGCGTCCAGCTAAACAGCTTCCCCGGCCACGGCGGCGTCAGCGGCGGAACATAGTCGCGCCAGAACCCGTACCCCTCCGGCCGGCCGATCGTGTGGTCCTCGCCGGGAAGGTGCTCCAGCGCGAAGCACCAGCTCACCGCCTGTACATCGTGCGCGTCCGTCTTGTCCTCACGCCCGTGCATCTCCCCGTGCACGTCCCGGTGCTCCGCCCCCGCGAAGTACTCCGCCCCCGCCAGCTTGAGCATGTCCCCTATTTCCGTCGCGTCCAGCACATACTCCGCCTCGATCGTCGTCCGCGTCCCGTCCGCCCCCATCACCTCCACCGCCCGCACCACATCCCCCGACACCTCCGCCCCCACCGGCACCGTCCCAAGCATCACCCTCACCCGCCCAGCCGCCACATGCCCCGCCAGCATCCCCACCAGCACCCCATGCCCCACCGCCGGCTCGTGGCACAAATCGCTCACCCACCCGTTCCCCGGATTCAGGTGCGCGTCGCCCCTCGCCTCCGCCGTCAGCCGCCGGTTCGCCCGGTACCACGCCCGCACCCCCTCGCGGTACGCCAGATACCCACGCGTCGCCGACTGAATACCCTCCCTCCCCTCGATCCACCGGTTCTCGTCCGGCGGCACGGCCTGCGCCGTGAGTTGACCCCCGATCCAGTCCGTCGGCTCGGTCAACACACACTCAACCCCCCGCCCGGCCAGCGCCAGTGCCGCCGCCACCCCGCCCGTCCCGCCGCCCACGATCAGCACTCGCGTTTTCATCCGCCCTCACACACGCTTGTCACCACACAACCCGTCCTAAACCGCCGGCTTGACCGCCGCACTTTCGAGCTCCGGCGGAGCACCGCTGGACCGCCGAATCACAAGTTCCGCCCACAGCGTACGCGAAAACATCATGTCCTCCGGCGACGGATTCCGCTGAATCTGGTCCACCAGCGCCGTCACCGCCGCGTGCCCCAACTGCACCAGCGGCTGACGCAATGTCGTCAGCGGCGGCGACAAATGCCCAGCCGACGGCGGATCATCCACCCCCACAATGCTCAACTGCTCCGGCACCTTCAGCCCCACCGTGCTCGCCGCCGTGTACACGTCCAGTGCGAAGTAATACCCCGCCGCGAAAATCGCCGTCGGCCTCTGCGGCGACGACAACGCGCGAATCAGCGTCATCCGCTCCCGCTCGGTCAGACGCCAGCTCTCCCCCTTGATCACGTGCGTCTCCCGCAGCGTCAGCCCCCGCTCCCGCATGACCGCCGAGAACCCCATCCACCGGTCCGCGGAGTTGCTGATCTCATCCGCACCCCCCACGTATGCAATGTTCTTGTGCCCCTGCGACAGCAGGTGCAGCATCGCCTGCCGCCCGAGGTCCACGTTGTCCACGTCGATGGAACAAATCCTCTTGTTCCGCGGCCGCGCCCCCACCACAAAGCTCGGCTGCTTCCGCCCTTCCGCCCCCAGCATGTCCGTCTCCGCCGGCAGCGGGTTGAGCAGCAGATACCCGTTGCACTCGTTCCGCACGTCCTCCCCAAACCGCAGCAGCATCAGGTCCACCGCCAACTGGTTCGCCGCCTGCCGCACCCCCTCCAGCACCTGCGAGTGGTAGTAATCCGCCAGCGACGCCTCCCGGTGGAACACCAGCCCCACCCTGCACGTCGACACGCTCCGCGTCTTGTCCAGGTACCTCTGGTGGACAAATGTCCCCTTTCCCTGCGACCGCCGAAGCACCCCGCTCGCCACCAGTTCCTGCAGCGCCCGGTGCGTCGTCACCAGCGACACCTCGAGCTGCTCCGAAAGGTCCTTCGTCGAGGGCATCTGCTGCCCCGCCCGATAAACTCCGGCGTCGATCGCCGCGCGCACCGCGTCCCGCACCGTGAGATATAGCGGCCGCCCCGGCTGGGAGCTCACCTGCCGCAGCTTCGGCGCCGATTCTCCCTCCGGCACCGTCCCCGTCAGATCGCCCGGAACATCGATCGTGTCATCGAGACCCATGCTCGCCTCCGTCGGTTGGCGCCTGCCCCGATGCTCCGTCGACGACCTTGAATCCCAGGTGGTTCGCCACCGGCCGGAAGACTCCCGCCGCGTCCTCCGTCGCCTTGTCGCTCGGCCGGTTCGTCACAGCCCGCTCCCCCGCCTTCGGCGTGTACACAAACGCCGACGACCCTCCCCCGTCCAGATTCACCGCATCCACACTCCCCAGCTCGATCATCCACTCCGCCAGTTCCGGCAGCGTCATCCCCACCGACCACTTCGCCTGCCTCCCGTCCACCACCAAAATCACCAGCCGCTTGCCCCCCGCGTCCAGCCCCACCGCCGTTCGCGGATGTCTCTTGTCCCCCGAAACCCGCGCCGTCTCGCCCAAGTTCTTCCCGCCCTGCACCAGCAGCGTCCCCGGCGTCGCGTCATTCTCCCCGCCGCCCACGCCCGCCACCGCGTTGGCGATCTCCTCGAGCTTCACCTCCGGCTGACCCGGCCCGATCACCCTCGCCCCCCCGGTCTTCAAAAACACCAGCGCCGGGTCGGGCTTGCCCTGCCAGCTCCTCGCTTCCGACACCACCTTCCCCTCCGAAATGCTCATCCCCACCAAGTCCGCCCCCCCTTCGTGTGTCACGTCGCCCGTCACCCACCCGAAAAAGCTCGCGTTCACCGCCAGCGTCAGCCCGTTGTCCCTCGCCCACTTGTCCGTCGCAATCAGCTTCGAGTCCACATTCGCCAGCACCGGCCGCGTCGTCGCCCCCGGCTCCAACGCCTCCGTCACCCGCACCTGCACCCTCGGGTCCCCCAAGTCCACCACGGCAACCATCCCCCGCACGGTCCCGTCCTTCGTCTCCCGCTCGACCGCCCTCACCGAAATCTGCGCATAACCTACCCCGGTTTCCATGAGCAGGAAACCAACAAACGTAGCGAGAATGGCTCTTTGGGTCGCTTTCAGCATAAATACGAAGTCCAGCTTGTATAATTATACTTGAAACCTTCCTCGCGTCAAAAGAATCTCGATACTTACCAAGGAAGCCCCCGAGGCGTAGGTCGAGTCGTCGCGTCGTCACCCGGTTGACGCCTGCTCGGCCCCGTGGAAGGCCTGGTCGACGCCGGAGCAAGGTCCCGTGAAACACCCGCCGGCCACAAAGTCGTCACAGACCTCCCATCCGTCATACCCCGCACAACCCGATACCGCTGCGGGTAATTGCTGTTCTTCCAGTGGTTGGCGAACCGCACCTCCACAAACTCCGCCCCTCCCGGCAGCTCCGCCGTCAGCACGCGAGACTTCCAATCAAACCCATGCTCCACAGCCGCCCCGTCCGCCCGCACCTCGATCGACGACTCCAAGATCCGCCCCAACTCCGCCCCCCAGCCGCCAGTCAACCCGTCATCCAGCGTCGCCCGCAGTCCCACTTTCCCGCCGGGCAGGTCGCTCGTGGCTAATGTCTGCGTCGGCCTGCCCCCACGGGCGTAATCGCAAATCCCCCTGTAAATCCCCACCGCCGTCCGCAGGTTGTACACCGCATCGGTGAGACGCTGCTCTTCCGCAGGATTCGAAAAGAACGACGCTTCCACCAAAAACGCCGGCACTCTCGCCGCCCCAAGCACCCCGAAGCCCCGCGGGAACATCTGCCGGTCGCTGAACAACGTCTGTCTCGGCGGAACCACTGTTCGCATCGCGTCGGTCACGTGCAACTGCACGCACCGCGCCATGTCCAGCTCGACCGACGCCCGGTCCACCGGCCCGTGGTACCACATCGAGGTGTAGTTCGCCGTGGGAGCGTCGGCTGCGTTGTGGTGGATGGAAATGAAGAAGTCCGCCCCCAGCGTCCCGTCCGCCCGGGGGATGTTGTTGGCGTACCACGCCCGCTCGGAGAGCGTCAGGTCGTAGTCCCCGTCGCGTGTGAGCACCACCTTCGCGCCGGCGTCCTCTAGCATCTTTTTCAGCAAAACGGCTACGCGGTAGTTCATCTCCGCTTCCCGGACTCCCGTCGGCCCCTTCTTGAATCCCGGGATTTTCGCGTCCCCCCCGTGCCCGGGGTCGAGCACGAAGATCCAACCCGATATCAGCTTTTCGTACGGATGTCGCACCAGGTTCAGCCCCGGCCGATCGTCCCACGCCGGCCTGTCGGCTTCGAGCAGCGCCATCGCCTCCGCGAGAGTCGCCGGCGCTCCCGCCTCAACCGCTTTAGCTTTCCCACCCCGACAGCCCCCAACCACCGTGCACATCACCACCGCCGCCGCCGCAACCATCATCCTGCCCATATTTATTCTCCGTTTCACTCGATCACCGGTACATCCACCCATGCCCCGTCCCGCGCCATCGACGCATTCCCCGCCTCCATCACGGCTACGTTCTCGACAATGTCCCGTAGCCCCGCCGGTGCCGGCCCGCCCTCAAAAAAACCCGTCATCCCCTTCACAAGCCGGTTGTACACATCCGCAAAATCCACCGTAAACGACGTCACCCCCTTCTCCCCATGCACCGTCGCCCCGAACTCGTAACACCCCTTCCTCTCCATCCGTAGCCGGGCATACCTCCCGTCCCGGTAATCCAAATCCAACAAGTCCCTGTTCTCCGACGTCACCGCACTCACCCTCTTCACGCCGCCGCCCGCGACACCCCAGAGCGCATCGACCATCTCGATCGTGTGCACCCCGTAAAAGAACAACCCCGCCATCGCAGGATTCAGCTCCCCCGGGCCGAACGCGTCGATGGCCACAAGTTTCCCTAATTTTTCCCGGTCCAACCCCGTGACCTCCCCCGCAAACCGCAACGACGACGCCGAATAACACCGCGCACCGCTCGCCCGCGCAGCCGCCAAGAGTCGCCGCGCCCCAGGCAGCTCGCAGGTCAGCGGCTTGTCGATGTACGTCGGCAGCCCCCGTTCCAGCGCCGGCAACGCCAGTTCCGCGTGCCTGTGGCCATTGACCGCCAGCACGAGCACCCCGTCCACCCGACCGAGCAGATCATTGATCGTGTCGGCCACACCGACCCCCATTCCCACGGTCGCCTCACGCCACTTCGCCACCTCCCCAGCCGGCATGTCGTGCGCGCCCGGGTCAAAGAACTCTGTGACCCGACAC
>JBBRUM010000245.1:0-5899 GCA_038247815.1 Tepidisphaerales bacterium
AACACCCCAGCCTACGTGGAGATCCGCGTGTCGCCCCTGCGGAGTCAGCGGTAAAAGTCGCCGCGAGTATTGGGTTTAGGGTACGGATATCGGATATCGGATATCGGGTGTCGGGTAGTGGCTACCTGGTAGCTGGTTGCTGGTTGCTGGGCCGGGGTCGGGCGGGTGGGAAGGCTACGATCCGGACCTATGGCTGAAATTCGTTCCCTGCCGGCGCTGGCGAGACGGTATTACCCGTTGCAGTTTCTGCTGTTCGGGCTGTGCGTCGTGGCGTTCGGATTCTTGTTCTTCCGGGCATCCACGCGGGACGGGACGTTTTACGCGTTTTTGGCGCTGTTTGTCGTTTCGGGTTTGGCGACGCTGGTGATCGACCGGTGGCTTCTTCGTCGGGTGGCGTGTCCGGAGTGCGGGGTGGTGATGGTGCGGGAGCGGGCGCCGCGGGGGAAGTTTATCTCAGTTCAGTATCATTGCCCGAAATGCGACATCCTGTGGGACGCCGACGCGCCAGTCGACGCCACTGGCCAGGCCGAGCGATACTCCGACCCGTTAAAGTAGAAAGCCATTGCGAGCGGTCCATGCGTCACACGATTCCACTCTCGCCTGAAGTGTTGCACGGCGTTTTTTCGCGCGATACTGCGCCCGTGCTGACCGTTGATTCCGGGGATTCGGTGGTGCTGTCGACGCTGGATGCGTGGTGGTCGGATGAGGCGTTCTCGGCTGAGTATGCGCCGCGGGCCCGGGTGGAGCATCCGCACGCGCGGCGGGGTCACGCGCTGACCGGGCCGATTGCCGTTCGCGGCCTTGGGCCGGGGGGGACGTTGGAGATTGGCGTTGAGCGGCTTGTCCCGGTTGGGCATGGGTTTACGGAGTGCGGCGGGTTTGCCTGGCCGCACTTCGACCGACTCGGCGTGGGCGACGGCCCGCGGCGGATGCTGTTGTGGGAGATCGGCGCCGCCGAGGCGCGGACGATGCTTTCATCCGGACGGCGGGTGACCGTCCCCGTTCGGCCGTTTCTTGGGGTGATGGGAATGCCCCCGGCAGAGGGGGGCGAGCACTCGACCACGCCGCCCCGTGTGACCGGCGGTAATCTGGATTGCACGCTTCTCACGCCCGGCGCGACGCTGTTCCTGCCCGTGGCGGTCCCGGGCGGGTTGCTGTCGGTGGGCGACGGGCACGCCGCCCAAGCCGATGGCGAGATGTCCAACAACGGGATCGAGTGCGCGATGCGGGAGGTGGTGCTGACGTTGATCGCGCACGCGCGGTGTCCGTTCAATTTGGCGACGCCGTGTCCGGTGGTAAGACTCGAGCCCCAAGGGGGCAAGCCGACGTCGTACGCGGTTTTGGGCTTGGGGGCGACGCTGGACGATGCGCTGTACGCCTGTGGCAACGGGCTACTCGATCTGATGGTGGGCATACTTCGATGCACCCGGACCGAAGCGCTTGGACTGGCGTCGCTGACGGCGAACTTCCGAATCACCCAAGCCGTCAACGGCACGAAGGGCGTGCACGCGGTCTGGTCGGCGCCGGAGCGGTGAGACGTCGGGTTTCTTCCGGACGGATCGGTGTTAGGCTGGGGGCGATGGCATCACTGTTGCAAAAGTTGCTCGGAACGATCACGGGACGGGGAGCCGCCGTGGTGGCGGTGGCCAAGCCTGGCCCGGTGCTCGCGGAGTTGAGTGCCTGGGCGGCGGCGGGGGGGACGACGGCGAGGCCCACGGCGGCGCTGGCAGCCGTGCAGGCACGGATGGCGACGGTGGCGGCGGAGCTTGCCGGTCAGCGGAGACAGACATCGTTCCGGCACGAAGTCGTCGACATGGACGCGGGGGAACTGGTCAAAAAGATCTCGTCGTCGCGGCGCGCGCAGACGATCGTGCACCAATTGGCGGTGACGTTCAAGCCGAGCCGCGTGCTCGAACTTGGCAGCGCGTTCGGGTCTGCGACGATGGCGATGGCGTCGGGGCTGGCGGCGGTGGCGAGCGTTCGCTTGGACGGAATCGAGCTGGACCCGTGGCGAGCGGGCATCGCCGACACCAATGTGAAGTCCGTCCTCGGCGATCGCGGGGCGGTTCATGCGGGCTCGATCGGGGAGGTGCTTCCGGGGCTGGTGCGCGAGGGCGGGAAAGCGGGTCTGGTGTTCGTCGACGCGGTGCACAGGCTTGAGGAAACATGGGCGTATCACCTTTGCATGCTCGACTCGGTTCATTCGGGGGCGGTGGTGGTGTACGACGACGTCGACTGGTCGCAGGACATGACCCGCTGCTGGCGCGAGATTGTGGCGACGCCAGACGTCGTCGAAGCCGTTCTCCTGCACAACCGGTGGGGTGTAGCCGTTTACCGCTGCGTTCCCGCGACGATCCGGGGGAGCAGCGCGGCCGGGCCGATCGCGTCCTGCCCGAGTTCCCAGACCATGACGCCGGACAATCCACGATCGCGTGCCCAGCGGACTTTTGCGGCGAGGGTCTGGCCGGAGTTGAAGTAGTAGCCCGCGATTTCGTCGACGCCGTCGGCTGGGGCGTGCTTGTCGAGGAGTTCGCCGACGGAGACGGCGTCGCGTGGGGGGGCGATGCGGCAACCGTAAAGGGGCAGTCCGAGGACGATTTTCTCCGGGGCAACGCCGCGGGCGATGACCTTGTCGACCGAGGCTTTGGCGTCGTCGAAGGTGGAGTGCTTCCCGTCGGCGTCGTAAGCCATGAGGTGAACGCGGTCGAGGGCGTCGAAGAACGGTTTGGGGAGGGGTTGCCACTCGGTGACGACGGCGGTGAGGTCGATTTGGAGGGGGTCGAGGGCGGCTGCGAGTTCGGTGGCGAGCTGGGCTGCGTTGGCGTTTTCGGCGTCGGTGGCGGGGTGTTCCCAGTCGAGGTCGATGGAGTCGAGGTGGTACTGCCGGCAGAGGCGTAAAATCTCGGTGATGAAGACCGCCCGGGCCTCGGGGGTAGCCGACATCGCCGCGAACCCAGCCGACCGGCCCCAGCCTCCGATGCACAGCGAAAGTTGCATTCCGCGCTGTCGGGTTTCGGCGCGGACCTTGGCGAGCGCTTGGGCGACTTCAGGCTTGAAGGCGGTGTGTCCGGTGGGGGCGGGTTCGACCGAGAAGAACAGAACTTCCGTGACGCCCTTGGCCCGGTCGAAGTCGCACCCGTCCACGCGGTACGACGAGAGATAACCGGCCAAGACGGGCGACGGCATGGGTGGGGTCGAGGGCGCACTTGCCGAGCCGACAGCGAGGCAGGCGCCCATCGCCAAGAGCGTCAGAAGGGTTCTCATGTCGAAAGTATCGGATTCAAAGATTTGCATAGCCAGACCGGACGCGGCGCGTGATAATCCAAGCCGTATGCCTACGCACACGCTCGCTCCGTTTCCGGCTGAGCTCCTGGCGGCGAAGAAGCAGATTCGGGAGATGGCCCGTTCCTACGGGTTGGACTTCTACCCGGTCATTTTCGAGATGTGCGACTACGAGCAGATGAATCAGATCGCAGCGTACGGCGGGTTTCCCCAGCGGTATCCGCACTGGCGGTTCGGGTCGGAGTATGAGCGGCTGAGGAAGCAGCACCATTACGGGCTGGGGCGGATCTACGAGATGGTGATCAACAACGACCCCTGCTATGCGTATTTGCAGGAGTCCAACCCGCTGGTGGACCAGAAGCTGGTGATCGCGCACGTTTACGGTCACTGCGACTTTTTCAAGAACAATTTGTGGTTCGCCCCAACGAACCGCAAAATGATGGACGAGATGGCCAACCACTCGACGCGGGTGCGGCGGCACATCGAGCGGCATGGGCATGACACGGTTGAGCGGTTCCTTGACGTGGCGCTGTCTCTGGAGGACCTGATCGACCCGCACTCGCTGTTCCTCTCGCGTGGCCCGATGGAATCCCCCCAGCGGACGCCGCCGCCGCGCGAGCAGGAAGTTTCCAAGTTCCGCGCCAAGGGCTACATGGACCGCTGGATCAACCCGCAGTCCGTCCTCGACGCCGAACGCAAGAAACTCACAGCCGACGCCGCCCGCATCCGCCACAACACCCCAGCCCGCCCCACCCGCGACGTCCTGCTCTACCTGATCCAGCACGCACAACTTGAAGACTGGCAGATCGACTGCCTCTCGATCGTTCGCGAAGAGTCGTACTACTTCGCGCCGCAGGGGATGACCAAAGTCATGAACGAGGGCTGGGCGAGCTACTGGCACTCGACGCTGATGACCAAGCACTTCGTCACTGCCTCGGAGATCATTGACTACGCCGACCACCACTCCGGCACGGTTCACATGCCCCCGGGCGGGTTCAACCCGTACAAGATCGGTATTGAACTTTTCCGCGACATTGAGGACCGCTGGAACCGGGGCAAGTTCGGCAAGGAGTATGAGGACGCCGACGATCTCGGGGCGCGGAAAAAATGGGACAAAGGGCTGGGCTTGGGGCGGGAGAAGATCTTCGAGGTCCGCCGGGTGTACAACGACGTCAACTTCATTGACGAGTTCATGACTCCGGAGTTCATCGAGAAGCACAAGTTTTACCAGTACGGCCGCGATCCCCACACCGGCCAGCTCCGCATCACCTCACGCGACCCGGTTCGTATCAAGCAGACGCTGCTGTACCGCCTGACCAACCTCGGCCGGCCGTTCATCTACGTCGTCGACGGCAACTACGCCAACCGGGGCGAACTGTACCTCGCCCACAAGCACAATGGCATGGACATCGAGATCAAGTTCGCCGTGGAGACGCTGAAGAACGTCCACAAAATCTGGCGTCGCCCGGTTCACCTGCAGGCGCGGATCGACGACGAAACGATCCTCTTCTCTTTTTCCGGCGACCAAACCAAACAACAAACGATCTCCGAGGACTTTCCCAAGCCGGCGCACTGGGTGACGTAAGCTGCGCGGCAGGCTTGGGTGCCTTGTCGTACCAGTCGCCAGCACTTATCCTCCCCGTCCAAAGGGAGAAACTGAAAATGAAACGTTCCGCGTCTGTCTTGTCGTTGTTTTTGCTATCAACAGTCGTCAGCTCTGTCGCCGGTGCCGTGCCGCTTTTTACCAACGGTCCGGTGATCACCAGCCCCACGGGCGGCACATCGAGTATTCTCGGCCTGCCGATCTCTCGCACGGAGAGCGGCACCGGCCTCGGTCGGACCTCGCGTAGCTTCCGCGGCGAAGCCATCGCCGACAACTTCACCGTGCCCGCCGGCGGCTGGGACCTCGCCACCGCTACGTTTTACGTGTACGTCTCGGGCGTGAGCGACACCAATCCGGCGACCACATCCATCGACCGGGTGAGCGTCAACCTCTGGCCAGCCGCCCCGTTCTCCGCCAACTCGCCCGCACCCCTGCCCAACCCCCTCCCCACACCGCTGTTTCCCGCAGCCGTCGAGCTTCCCGTCGTCTCCGCGACCTTCGTCGGCCACCGCACCTCCGCCACGTCCACCGCCAGCATCCGTCCCCTTTTCGCGGTGACGGTCTCGCTCGACGGCTTGCCCAACGCCGGGATGCTCTCAGCCGGCAGTTACTGGCTGCAATGGTCCTATGGCAGCTCCACGGCGACCGACCCCTCCGCGAGTTCGCCCCTGGTCAGCCCGCGAACATCGGCCACCGACATCAATGGACGCCAGTTCAACTTCATCGGATTCGGGCCGCCGGAGTCTTCGTGGTTCGAGCCGAGGGACGGGTTCACGTCGACCAACCCCGGCTTGCCCATGGCCTTCCCGTTCGAGCTGTCGGGAACGGCGATCCCCGAGCCCGCGGCGGTTGCTTTTGCGGTCCCATTCTCATGGATTCTCAGTCGCCGTCAGCGGTAGCTAACTCGGCGCTTTGTTCGGAAGCTGGCGTCTATACTTTTGCCATGGCCACGCCCACCCCAGCGCGTCTGCCCCGAATGACCCCCGAACAGTACCTCAAGTTCCAAGCCGAGTC
>JBBRUM010000246.1:0-5898 GCA_038247815.1 Tepidisphaerales bacterium
ACACCTATTGGAACGGCCGCGTCGGCTCAGCCGAGAAACGCCTCGGCGAACTCGTCTCCGGCGCCGAGTCCTCCCGCGATGACGTCTTTGTCATCACCAAGGGTGGCCATATCCCCGTCCCCGGCCAGTACGACGTCCCCGACCGATACCTCTCCCCCGACCTCCTCACCCGACAGCTCGCCGAGTCCTTTGATCGCCTGAACCTGCCCCACATCGACCTCTACCTCCTCCACCGCGACGACCCCCGCGTCCCCGCAGCCGAACACCTCGCCGCCGTCCAGCCGTTTCTCGCCGCAGGCATGGTCCGCCGCATCGGCGTTTCCAACTGGACCCCCGACCGCATCACCGCCGCCAACGCCTTTGCCGCCGAAAACAACTACACCCCCTTCACCGCCTGCGAAGCCTTCCACAACCTCGCCCACATCCCCCCCGAATACCACGACCCCCTCTACCCCTTCACCACCCCCGACCACCTCCATTGGTACCGTCAAACCCAATTCCCCATGCTCGCCTTCTCCCCCGGCGCATGGGGTTACTTCGCAGATAAACCCCGCCACAAAGTCCCCGAAATCGACAACCCTATCAGCCGAGCCCGCCGCGCCCGCGCCGAATCCCTAGCCCAAACCCTCCACGCCACCCCCCACCAAATTGCCCTCGCCTACCTCTTGGCCTCCCCTTTCCCCTGCACCCCCATCTTCGCCACCAACAAAGAATCCGAACTCCACGAAAACCTCGGGGCTACCCGAATCCACCTCACCCCCGACCAGCGCCGTTTCCTCGTGGAAGGTTAAACCCGTAAGCCGCTCCTTGGTACTCTTGCCCATATGACTCCGCTCCCCCTTCCGCGCACCTCACTTTCCCTCTCCCCGCTCTGCTACGGCACCGCCGACTGGGCCTCCTACGACTTCGACCACCTGAGGCGCCTTTACACCACCTTCCGCGCAGCCGGTGGCAACGCCTTCGACTCCGCGCACTGCTACGCCTTCTGGACCAACAACCTCGGCGACCCCGAACGCCTCCTCGGCAAGCTCGTCCGCCAGTACGAGTCCAACCGCTCCGATGTAGTCGTCATCACCAAGGGCGGACACGTCGGCATGCCCCCGGGGTACCCACGCCCCGACAAGTACATCGCCCCCGAGCTCCTCGCCAAGGACTTCGCAGAGTCCCTCGAACGCCTCGATCTCCCTTACGTCGACCTTTACCTCCTCCACCGCGACGAACTCACCACCCCAGCCGAGGAACACCTTCACGCCCTCCAAGACTTCGTCCGCAAGGGCCAGATCAAACACATCGGCGTCTCCAACTGGCTCCCCGAAAGAATCGAACACGCCAATAAAGTCGCTGCCGAGCACGGCTGGGCGCCCTTCGTCATTAATCAAGCCTTCCACAATCTTGCAACCATGACAGACTCCACCAAGGGCGACCCCACCACCCCCTTCGTCACCGAAGCCCACCTCCCCTGGTACCGTGCGCACAAGTTCCCCATGCTCGCCTTCTCAGCTAACGCCAATGGCTTCTTTTCCACAGGAAAGTCCCGCTGGGGCAACTACGACAACCCCGTCTCCCTCGCCCGACTCGGCCGCTGCCGCGCCATCGCCGCCGCGCGCGGGTTCACCCCCTGTCAGGTCGCCCTCGCCTTTCTCCTGCAACACCCCTTCCCCTGCTTCCCACTCTTCGGAACGGGCAAACTCGACCACCTCGCCGAAACCCTCGCCGCAACCCGCCTCGAGCTCACACCCGCCGAACTCGCCTCCCTCACCGCCGCATGATCCGGCGGCTCATCCGCCCCCCCCAAAAAATCCGCGCGGTTTAGCCCCTCGGCTATGAATATTGCGTAAGCACACTCCGCCACCAATTTAGCGGATTCCCGTGAACCTTCCCCACTTCCCAGGCACCCATTGCCGGACTCGGGAAAATTCCAGGAAGTTGAACACCTGCGACGGATCCTGTCCGCCGTCGTCACGCTGACCCGGCTTTGGCTCCTCGTCGCCGGCTATCCCCTCGGGGACCGCATCGACCGCCTGCGGTAAGCCGCGCTCCTTTTCGCCCGCCCCGTCCCCGAAGCCGTTGCCCTCCTCGCCCAACCCGAGTCGTCCGATGACCAACTCCGGCAAATCACGGTCGCCTCCGCCCGCGAACAGTCCTTCTTTGACGGCGCCGACCCCGCCTCGCCCGACTCCCTTCCCCACACCTCCGGCCTCGGAACTGCCTCGACCCCCGCCTCGACCCCCGCCTCGACCCCCGCCTCGACCCCCGCCGTTTCGCCCGCGGCGATCACCTCCGTCGCCACCTTCCATCAGCGCGCTCCTGCGACCAATGTCCTTACCACGTCGGCCTCCAACGTGACGCCGTCCCCTATCGTAACCTTGACCTCAAGCGCCCTCTTCGACCCGGACGCCCTCCTCAGCCTCGACCTTCCCACCTCCCGTAAACCGGCAACGCCATCCCCACTCCAACCGCTCTCATCTGCCGTCGTTACTCGACGCTCCGCAACGCAGTGAGCCATGCATTCCTGTCGATAAGTTGTGGAAATGTGTCAAGCCCATCACGAAATGGATTTTCATCGACACGATCGCCCCCACCGCGTAGTCTGTGCTGCGTGATATCTTTCGTGGGAGGCAGAATGCGACGGAGCGTAATTTTCATTGCAATCGTGGCGGTCGCGGCCGTAATTGGAACGATTTTCGGTGCCGAACGTAAGCTCGGCACGCTCGCCAACCAATCCGCTTTTCTCGCCCAACCCAACAGAGTGATCTCCACGGCCGTCATACTCGGCGGCGACGACCTTGAGACTGCCCTCCAAGGCCTTTACGAGGTTTCCCCCACCAAAGCGCAGTCCGCCTCCCTCACCCAAGACGCGATTCTCAACCTGCCCGCCGTTGGCTTCCGCGCAGCCGGCGAAGTCCCGGAAGAAACGCAGTTCTTCGCGCCCGAGCTCGGCGTCACCGCCCTGAGAACCTTCGAGCACGGGCCGATCTCCTTCCGAGTACTCTCCCTCGCCCGTGACGCCCGAAGCCAGACGCGAGCCGCCTCCCGCTCGGCTGGCGCACAGTCTGAACAGGTGATCGAGATCACCCCTCTCGCTCCAGGCACTCGAATCGCCATTCGGGTGATCCGCCAGATTCCCTCCCTTTCTTCCGACTGTGAGTCGAACCGTACCGACTAACCTCCGCCATACCCGTTCCTATCGCTCCCCCCAAGACGCCCCCCAAGACGCCCCCCAAGACGCCCCCCTATTTAGGTTCCTCGTCACCGCCCCCCGCGATTCCGTCCTGCTTACCGGGTCGTTCGTCCCCACGGCAGACGGCCCCTCCTTCAATCTACCCTCGCAATCCCTTGCCTAACGCGTCGCCACCGCTATACTGCCCGGCTCGACTTTTTTGTCCTCCCGTTTACCGTTCGGAGAAGCTGACCAATGTCCGTGAAGCTGCGATTGAAGAGGTTGGGTCGGAGTCACGGGGCGTTCTTCCGCCTCAGCGCTATTGATTCCCGTTCACCACGTGACGGCCGCGTCATCGAGGAGCTCGGGCACTACGACCCCCGCAATAAAAACAAAGATCTCCAGTTCAAAGCCGACATTGAAAAGTGTGTCGTGTGGCTGAACAAGGGCGCAATCCCCTCGGAGACCGTCTCCTCACTGCTCAAAAAGTCCGGCGTCGAGCACAAAATGCTCCGGCTCCCGAGACCGGGTAAGCCCAAGCCCCCCGCACCCGAAAAGAAGGCCTGATAGCTGGTTCGGAACCGCCCAACACCGGGCCACCCGATCCACTTCGACTCACCAAGAGGCATCCCGATTCCCGGGGTGCCTCTTTTTCCATAGCTCACCTACCCCCTCCCCATGGCGCTCCGCATCGACATCCTCACGCTCTTCCCCGAGATGTTCGCCCCGATCCTCGGCACCTCCATCCCCAAACGGGCCGCTGAAAAGGGCCTCGTCTCCTACCACCTTACCCAACTCCGCAACTTCGCCGCCGACGCCCACCAATCCGTCGACGACCGACCCTTCGGCGGCGGTCCGGGAATGGTCATGATGTGCCCCGTCGTCTTTGACGCCGTCCGCCACATCGAAGCCGAAGACCCCACCCCCACCACCCGAATCCTGCTCACCCCCGGCGGCGTCCCGTTCTCGCATGACCTCGCCCAGCAACTGTCCGAAAAACCACGGCTACTACTCATCGCCGGTCACTACGAAGGCTTCGACGAACGCATCAGCGACGGATTGAAACCCCTCGAACTGTCCATTGGCGACTTCGTGCTCTCCGGCGGCGAGTTGGCAGCCATGCTCGTCGTGGACGCCGTCGTTCGCCTGCTCCCCGGTGCCTTGGGCGCAGCCACCGGCGCCCAAGATGAATCGTTCACCGGCGGTCTGCTCGAATACCCGCAATACACCCGCCCGAGGGAGTTCGAGGGGATGGGTGTTCCCGAGATCCTGCTAAGTGGAAACCACGCAGCCATCGCCAAGTGGCGGCAGCAACAGCGTTTAGATCGGACTCGGGTCCGCCGACCGGATCTTTGGGAAAAGCGCCCCAACCCCTGAGCGGCTAAGCCATTACCGACTTTTGTAACTCGTTCGCGGCGGCAAGTGATTTAACGCATCACTCATGCTACACTGCGAGGCTCGATTTTTGGCAACCCTCCCCGCCCCATCCCGGCGGGATGTACGGAGAACAGACATGCGTAACGCAATCCTCGACGGTGTTGAACAAGCCTACCTGAAGAAAGTCCCCCCCGCCTTCGAAGTCGGTGACACGGTCGACGTCGCAACGAAGATCAAGGAAGGCGACAAAGAACGTCTCCAGACCTTCTCCGGCACGGTGATCATGAAGAAGGGTGTGGGAATTAACGAGACCTTCACCGTCCGCCGGATCGTGAATAACGAGGGTGTCGAGCGTATTTTCCCGCTTCACTCGCCGGCAATCGCGACGGTGACGGTCAAGCGTTCGGGCGAAACCCGTCGCGCCAAGCTGTACTACCTCCGCGACCGCGTCGGCAAGGCCGTTCGTCTCGCCGAGAAGCGGAAAGACGCCCCCGCCGCCAAGTCGGAACCCGTCGTCGCCGGGGCCTAAGTCCCTCGATACCAAACCAACCGGGCACGTCTCCCTCGCGGTGACGTGCCCTTCGCTTTATTGTGCCCCCGGGCGCGGTGGACCGAGCAATCATGTTGGAATGGCTAGCCAAATTATTCACAGGCAACGAGGGATCGCGGTCTGACCGCGAGTTAGCCGAGCGCGGCGAGAACTTGGCTGCGCGACATTTGCGCGACCTCGGCTACAAGATTTTGCTCCGCAACTTTCGCAGTGAACTCGGCGAGATCGACATTATCGCCCGTGACGGTAAAACGCTTGTGTTCGTCGAGGTCAAAACCCGAGAAGACGACACCGTCTCCCCCGAGTCGCAAGTCGACGCCGAGAAACAGCGGCACGTCATCCGCGTCGCCAAGCTTTACCTCACCCGCTACGGCGTCCCCCAGCCGCCCTCCCGGTTTGACATCGTCGCCATCATCTGGCCGCCGGGTCGTAAACCGCGGATCAACCACATTCCCTCAGCGTTCTCGTCATAGGGTTTCTGGCTAACAAGGGGGCGTCGGGACACAGAGGAGGAAGAGGTTCCGCACGCAGAGCGTCAATGGTGAGAGGGGGTCAGGGAGCGTGTGGGTTGAGGGGTCGAAAGCTCGGAAGATTTGCCGATCGGCGTGACAAGAACCTTGGCACCCCGTCACCGTCCGCTCTGCGTAAAGCGAAGCTCTCTTTCTTCTCGGTGTACGGGGACGTTGCGGTCGGGAGAAGTTGTGGACGCACGCGGGGGCGTCGGGACACAGAGGAGGAAGAGGTTCCGAATGCAGAGCGTGAAGGGTGCGAGGGCGTAGGAGTGGTGTGCGGGTTAAGGAGTTCAAAGCCA
>JBBRUM010000247.1:0-5896 GCA_038247815.1 Tepidisphaerales bacterium
CTGAATCAGGGGGACGGACTGGGCTTACCAGGACGTCCTCGACACATCGACTCTGAAAGACAGGTCACAAACCGACTTGCAGGCGGCGATAGAATCCTCCGTCACTTAACACTCCACCTATCAGGTAACCTCGTTTTTGAACTAAAAATGCGGTTAAACCCATGGTTAACCAAAAGAGCCTACTGCCTCGACCCTCCCCTTACCGAATAAAAAAAACCCCTTCATTCACGGTTTTTTGTCAGTGTTCCCGAGAGGGCTCGAACCTCTAACCTTCGGCTTCGGAGGCCAACGCTCTATCCAATTGAGCTACGAGAACATGCTTTCCCAGCGGGGGAAAGGATAGGCCGGGCGTGGTGGGTCTTCAAGACTTCGCGCCGCCGGCGGGTCGGTCAGTTCTTGGCGTGGAGGTGTGCCTCGACGAACCACAGGTATTTGTCGGTCTCGCGACTCACACCGGTGAAGAGGTCGGCGGTGTCGGCGTCGTTTACGCTAGCCGACGTGTCGATGGCGGCGCGAATGTGCTTTCCGAAGCTCGCCAGCGCCTTGGCCAGCGCGGCGCAGTGGTCCATGCCGTCGGCGATCCCCTTGGGATACTCCGCCAGCGACGACCCCTTGGCAGCCGAGCGGACCGTGCCGTCGGCCACCCCGCCGAGTTGAACGATGCGTTCGGCGATGAGGTCGACGTGCTCCTCGGCTGCGGCGGCGACCTTGTCAAAGAGCTCATGGAGGTGCATGAACGACGGACCTTTAACGTTCCAGTGTGCCTGTTTGGCTTGGTAGTGCAGGTCGACGGCGTCGGACAGGCGGTCCTGCAGAACGGGTAGCACTTTCGAGCGGGCGGCTTTGGAAAGGTCGTTAAGTGTGTTAAACGAAGACATGGCAAAATCCTTGGGTTGCATAATCAACGGGTCTCCTTGACTCTATGTCTCCACCGACTCGGTGCGCACCCCAATCCGCCCGTCGAACTCGCCGCCCCGCCACACGCCCGTGACGAAGACTGCCACCCGAATCTCCCCCACACGGTCGACCCGGAGGTCGGTGAGGTTTCCTGACATCACACCATACAGCGCATGAAAAGACGCCGCATCGGGGTGGCCCCGAAGCTGACGAAAAAATGCCCCCACGTCCCCCGACTCAACCGGACCCTCGATGTCCCATGGGTAAGGCGGAACCACGGCCACCGGCACAATCTCGGCGTCGGTTTCGCTGGGGTAAAGCAATCCCTCCGTCGCGACTTTCAACTCGGCCATGAACGCGTCGACCTCGGGGGGAAGCGGGGGAACTGGGGGCATGGGGGTTACCTCAGGTAGCGGGGGGTTTCGGGCACGGGGATCACTTGAGTGTCCTTCTTCTTCCGCAGGGCGTCGGCGACCTCGGCGCGCAGGTTCGTGAAGAACCGCAAGCCGGTGGCCTTCTCGATGTCGGCGACGCTGGTGCGAAACCCAGCCCATTCGAGCGTCGTCAGCGATTCGTCATTCGGCATGCGCACCGCGATCACCCGCACGTTCGGGCCGACCAGCGCCGGGTCCCCCGCCATTGCGGTGGGAACGACGACAATCACCTTCCACACCTCGGCCGGAACGGTGATGCGGTCGCGCGCGATGGCGTCGGCTTGGCCTTTGGTTCCCGACCCGCCGCGACCGTTGGGTCCGGCGACAACGAACAGCGTGTTGTTCCCGTTTTCCGCGAGTTTCCGCGTGTAAACCTCGAGCATCGCCCAAGAGCGCTGGTTCACGTTTGGCGACTGGGGGATGATGTTGGTGAGGAAAAACGTCTCCTCGGCCATTTCCACTGTCGCGTCGCGGTCGGAGTTGGGGCAGAGGTGGCCTCGGTCGAAGCCCGAATTGGAGTAGTCCCGGCTAGCGGCGCGAAAGAACCGCGGCGGGAGCAACGGGTCCGGTTGAAACAGGCGGGGGCGGGGCGCGTCGCCCATGTCGGCTGATCGCAGTCGCCACGATACCCAGTTGGCCGTCCCCTTTTCGTCGTTGAAGCTCAGGGCGTATTGCGCGCGCACGAGAAGGAAATTGTTGCGCACGTTCGGGTCGGGTCGGGCGTCGGACGGGTTGCCGAGGAACAATTGCGGCGAAGCCGGGGCAACCGCCACCGACGGGCGCGGCGTCGAGCCCGGGGGGGCGGTGGGCGGAGGTGGCTGCTGCGGAGTCGCCGGCGCAACGTCCAATCCTCGCGCCTCCGTGCGCGACTCCGTCGTCTGCGCCCCGGTCGGTAGGGGCGGCGTGTTCCGCCGGTCCGCCACGTAAAACCCCAGCGCAACCAGCATCACCGCCAACGTGATCCATCCCCGGGGCCCCGTCAAATTCGACCGACCCAACCCGCCGATTCCCCGCCCAGTTCTGCGACGTGTCATATCGACAGCTTAGCAACAACCCGGGCCTTCACGCAGCCGAACTCACCGCGCCGGCCCCCACCGCCGCCCACTTCGCGCAAACATCGCGGAGCTTGACGGCGTCAATCGGCTTGGTGGTGTAGTCGTTGCACCCGGCGGCAAGGCAGCGCTGGCGGTCCTCGGCCATCGCGTGGGCGGTGAGGGCGATCGCGGGAAGCGCCACGCCACGATCGCGCAACGTTCGCACCAGCGTGTAGCCGTCCATCTCCGGCATCTGCATGTCGGTGACCAGCAGGTGAAACGCGTCGGTCCCCCCGTCGACCCGCTCAAGCTCTCGGAGCGCCTCCAAGCCGTTGGACACGATGACAACCGCCGCCCCAGCGCGGCGGAGGTGAAACGAAATCAGCTTCTGGTTGTCGGTCGAGTCCTCGGCCAGCAGGATCCGCACTCCGGCAAGCGGCTTGGCGGTGCTGTGTGCGACGACGGGGGGCGGGAGCGCGTCCGCCGCCGAGAAGGCATCCCCCGACTTCCACGGCGTCGCGTCCAGCACCGGCGCGGTAAACGTCAGACGAAAGCAGCTCCCCACTCCCTTCTCCGACCGAACCAGTTGTACATCTCCGCCCATCAGCTCAGCCAACCGGCGCGAGATCACCAGCCCCAACCCCGTGCCACCGTGCTTCCGCGTCACCGAAGAATCCGCCTGCGTGAAGGCGCTGAACAGCCTGCCCGCCTCGGCCGCCGACAAGCCGACGCCGCTGTCCACGACATCGACCTCCAACGCCGCCCCCGCCGCCATCGGCGCCGAGCGCATCACGACTCGCACCGACCCCTTTTCCGTGAACTTCAGCGCATTGCCCACCAAGTTCATCACGATCTGCCGCAGTCGAACCGGGTCGGACGCGATCGCGGCGGGCACCGCCGGATCGACCTCCGCGGTTAGCTCCAGTCCCCGCGCCGTGGCACGGGGAAGCAGGATCGCGATCGCCCCCGAGATCGCCTCACCCGGCGACATCCGCACGGCCTCCACCGTCATCCGACCGGCTTCGACCTTCGAGATGTCCAGGATGTCGTTGATCACCGTCAGGAGGTGCTGCCCAGCCGACTGGATCGTGCGCGCCAAGTCCGCCGTCTCGGCAGCGCTGCGAGTCATGTCGGCGTCGGCGATGATGTCCGCGTACCCGAGGATGGCGGTCAGCGGCGTGCGAATCTCGTGGGACATGTTCGCCAAGAACTCGCTCTTCGCCCGACTGGCGAGCTCGGCCCGCTCGCCGGCGGCTTCGGCGCGACTCCGCGCAGCCGCAAGCTCCGTCTCCGCTTTCACCTGCTGGTCGACGTCGATGTTCAGTCCCACGACACGGATCGGGTTTCCCGCCAAGTCGCGGATCACCAGCCCCTGCCCGGTGACCCAGAGGTGCGTGCCGTCGCGGCGAACGATCCGAAACCGCGACGAGAACTCGCCGCCGTCGCCCCCGCCGAGTCCCTCAACCGCCGCCCGGAACGCCGCGCTCGTCGCCTCCCAGTCGCCCGGGTGCACACGGCTGCGGGCGTCGGACATCCTGCCGCTGAACTCCTCGGGCGGGAGGTCGAAAATCTCGTGCATCTCCCCGTCCCAGCTCAGCTTGTCCGTCGCCGGTTCATACTCCCAAAGCCCCATCCTCACGACGCGCTTGACCGCCTCGAACCGCTGCCGCGCCGAAACAAGTTGGTCGTCCGACCGTTTCCGCTCGGTGATGTCCGTCAG
This sequence comes from Tepidisphaerales bacterium, assembly GCA_038247815.1. Lineage (GTDB taxonomy): Bacteria > Planctomycetota > Phycisphaerae > Tepidisphaerales > Tepidisphaeraceae > JBBRUM01. Next base: position 4,086 of record JBBRUM010000247.1, read on the forward strand.
AAACCCGTGCCACAGCACCGCGCCGTCCGCCTCGGCTTGCGGCGCGCTCGATCCCAAAATCCATCGCACCGTCCCGTCGTCGTCGACCAGGCGATACTCCAACTGCCAAGGCTCGAGCGCTGCCGCCGATGCCGCGATCGACTCGCGCACCCTTCCGACGTCGTCTGGGTGGACCCGCCGGAAAACAGCCGACGCGTCGGCCCGCAACTCCTCGGGCTCAACACCGTAAATCGCCTCCATCCCAGCGCTGGCGTACGGAAAGCAGCAGTTCCCATCCGGCCACAGTCGAAACTGGTACAACGCGCCCGGGACCTGCGTCGAAATCTTGTGCAGGCGCTCATACAGCTCACGGACCTCAGCCGTGCTCGCGTTGAGTTCGCCGAACGCGCGGTCCGCCGCCAGCCGAGAACGGTTCGCTTCCACCAGCAAAGTCCGACTCCGCGAGCGCGCCTTGTACACAACCAGCCCCACCCCCAGCGCAGACAAAAACGCCGGTACTGAACCCATCAGGGCCACATTCCGCATCGCCACCAAGTGCCCAACGTAGTCGCCGGCGTCCATGTCGACACCCACGATCCCGATCTGCCTCCCTCCGGCGTCGACGATCGGCGCGTATCCCGATACGAATGTCCCCCATTCATCGGTGTACGGCTTGTCCGACGCCGTCGCAATCCCGGCGCGACCGCCCTCCCCCAGCGCACGCTCAAGCGGAGGTTCCTTGCTCTCATATTCCTCCCACACGCCGGAGCGGTCTTCGCGGCCGTCGCCGTCGTGGTCACCCGGGTCGGCTGCGTCAAGGATGAACCGAACCTTCCCTCCGTCGTCAAGCACCATCGTGTAAACGTACTTGATCCCCTGCGCACTGGACCTGAACCGTCGCAGCGGCGCGACTGCCGCGGCGTACTCCGGCGTGTAAATCTGCTCCGGCTTGCGGATCGCCTCGTGCAACAATGGGTCCACCTGCGCCGCGGCCACCAACGCCAACCTCGACATGTCCCGCTGCAACGTCTCCCGCAGCGAACTTGCCGCGCTGAACCACACACCCCCCACCGCCAGCAGCCCCACCAGCACCACCGCTGCCACCGCAATCATCGCTTCCGCAAGCGGCGACAACTCCCACGCCTTTCCGCCAGCGCTGTGTCCAACTACTCTTCGGTTCTCCCCGCCAAGCGGCCCCGCAATACTTTGTGACTCAATCAAATCGTTCGTTGCACGCTCCGCAACGTGAGCATCGTCCTGCATCGAACTGTGCTCATCCGATCGCGACATGTGGGGACACGAGATCCTCTTCCCCTCCGCCCGAGCACCGCTCGCACTTTCCCGACCACCGGGGAAGTGACCGTCCCATGTGATATCGACCCCAACTCGGGCCGCCTTAATGTAATGCGGTCAGATAAAGCCTCGTTTTTCGCCCCGACTCTCGATCACTCTTCACCGAGGCAAACGACCGGTAAACACCTTGCCGTCAACAGCTTGCGTGCCTTCATCGATTTCTACGGCCCCCCAAAATGAAAACCGCTCGGCACCGTTAGGCACCGAGCGTTTCGATCAAGCGGGCGAAGGGGCTCGAACCCTCGACATTCACGTTGGCAACGTGACGCTCTACCACTGAGCTACGCCCGCGAACGCCGGAAATGTTTCCCGGCTGCGTTGGTAGGGAAGGTTAGCCCCGGTCCGCCGCGAGTCAAGGAGATACCCGGTTCCCGGGGGTTTCGGTGAGGTTATGGGTCGTTTCGGGGCTTCAAATTTAGAGTCCGACGATGTTGAATCCTGCGTCGACATAGATGTTTTCGCCGGTGACGCCGGAGGAC
>JBBRUM010000248.1:0-5872 GCA_038247815.1 Tepidisphaerales bacterium
CGGCGGAGACTTTCGCCCATGGCGACGAGGCAGGCCATGATCAGGAAGAAGCTTCCGAGCTCGAGGGACCGGTCGACGAGGACGAGGTAGGCGGCGACGAGGACGACGACGGAAACCACCATGAGGGTGAGGGTTTCCATGGTGGGGGTGGTGAGGGCTTCGGCGCGGGACATGCGGCGTTGTTGTTCGAGGAATTCGCGCATGATCGAGGTGTATCGGCGGCGTTCGTGGCGTTCGGCGTGGGCGGCTTTGACGACGCGGACGCCGGTGAGGGAGGCTTCGAGCTGGGCGAGCATTTTCGCGTTTTTCTCGAGGGCGGCGCGGGTGGCGCGGCGGATCTTCTTTCCGAACTTGCGGATGACCGCGACCATGACCGGGGCGCAGACGATGATGAACGCGGTGAGTCGCCAGTCGATCCAGAGGGCCAGGCCCAGGGCCATGCTGGCGGTGATGGGGGCTTGGACGCTTTGACCGAGGAGTAGGCGAAAGCCTTCCTGTAGGTTGGCGCAGTCGGAGACGAGGCGGCTGGTGACGTCGCTCGTGCCGCGGGTGCCGTAGTACTCCAGAGGTAGGTGCAGGACGTGGTCGTAAGTTCTACGGCGGATGTCGAAGACGGCGCCGAAAGCGGCCATGTCGGCGTAATGCTCCTGGAAGAACCGGAAGCAGTTGGCGACCACCGCCAGCCCGAGCACGAACCCGAGGAGCACCGCGAGGGTCTTGACGGGGTTGACCGGAAGGCGGGCGGCGAGATTACGGAGGGGCTCGGCGTACCACGGTGGCGGCTTGAGGACGATGATCGCGCTGGCGACGGGGAGGGTGGTGGTGGCGGGGTCGGTGAGCTGGGAGAGCGTGGCGGCGAGGACCGTACCGGGCGTCACACCGGCGGACTTGGCCGGGCCGGCGTTGACCCGGACGACGCGGACCACGCCGCTGACATCGGCGGGCTCCTCAGCCAAGACGACGCCGAGGCGCTTTTCCGCAACGGCGCGGTCGACGTAGTGGGCGACGGTGTCCTCGTTGAGCAGGATGCGCATGATCGGGAGGAGCATCGTCAGCCCGGCTGTGCCAGTGGCCCCGACGAAAACCGCGCAAATAATTGAAATAACCATCAGCCGGCGATAGGGCCCGATGAACCGGACGGCGCGGAAGAACGAACCCAGACCTTTTTTCCTAGGTGGCGTGGCAGCCAGCACTTGCGAACTTGGGGGGTCAGTGGGTTTGTTCATGAATTGGCGCGGGATTCGACGATGATGAGGTCGGGCTGGGAGTCTATCCACAGCCGACCCCCCCAACCACCCTCACGACCAAAACCCATGCCCGCATCCATCCCACTGTCGTCGCCGGACATCACCCAAACCGAGATCGACGCCGTCGTCGAAGTGCTGCATTCGCCGACGCTGTCCATCGGGCCGAAGGTCGAGGAGTTCGAGGTGGCGTGCGCGAAGGTGGCGGGCAGGCGGTTCGGCGTCGCGGTCTCCTCCGGCACCTCGGGGTTGCACGTGGCGATGATCGCAGCCGGGATCAAAGAGGGCGACGAAGTCATCACCACGCCATTCTCGTTCGTCGCCTCGGCAAACTGCATCCTCTTCGTCGGCGCCAAGCCTGTGTTCGTGGACATCGACCCCAAGACCTACAACCTCGACACGACCAAGCTTCGCGCCGCCATCACGCCCCGCACGCGCGCGATCGTCGCCGTCGAGACCTTCGGCCACCCGGCTGGGATGGAAACGCAGGAGGCGGTGGCGAAAGAGCACGGGCTGGCGCTCATCGAGGACTGTTGCGAGGGGTTCGGCGGGGGCGCGGGAGCCCGGCCGATCGGGTCGTTCGGACTGGGCGGGGTATTCGCGTTCTATCCGAATAAGCAGATCACGACCGGAGAGGGGGGGATGATCGTGACGGACGATCCGGAGTTTGCGGCGATGTGCTGGTCGCTGCGGAACCCGGGGCGGGACGGGATGGGTTGGCTGGCGCATGCCCGGCTGGGGTTTAACTATCGGATGTCGGAGATCAATGCGGCGCTGGGGGTGGAGCAGGTGCGGCGGCTGGGGGAGATTTTGGAGGCTCGGCGACGCGTGGCTCACTGGTACATGAACCGGCTGATTGATTGCCGGCACTTGATCTTGCCGACGTTGGATGATGAGACGCACATGTCGTGGTTTGTATTTGTAGTTCGACTGAACGACCTGTTTTCGCAGGGGGATCGGGACGTGGTGATGAAGGAGCTGCGGGCGGAGGGGATTGGCTGCAACAACTACTTCCCGCCGATTCACCTTCAGCCGTACATGCGGGAGAAGTTCGACTTCGCGGAGGGGGCTTTCCCGATCACGGAATACGTCTCGCAGCGCACGATCGCCCTGCCGTTTTTCACGAGAATGACCGAAGATCAGGTCGACCGCGTCGTGGGGATGCTGAACAAGGTGCTGGAGAAAACGCTGATGAAGGGAACGGAGCGGAGGTAGGGGGGGGACTCACCACGGAGGCTCGGAGGGCTCCGAACAAACGCGGATAAATGCGTTTTGATTACAGAGAACACGGATGAACACAGAGTCAAGAGATGGGCTTGGAGGGGGGCTGGGACTGGGCATCGGTGTGGAGGGTGAATTGCGGCCTGTCCCTTTTACTGTAGATGTCCCTTTTTTTTCTTTCACTCTCGCTTCATCCCTGTGTTTTCTTTGGTTTAATCGCATTTCTCCCTGCTTCTCCGAGTCCCCAGAGTCTCCGTGGTGATCACCTGAGTTGCCCATCGATCCGGGCGGCGAGGTCGGCGACGAGGCAGGTGGCTTCGGATTCGACGGTGAAGCCGCGGGTGAGAACGGCGATGGCGTAGGCGTTTTTCTCGCCGGGGCGGACGATTCCGACGTCGTGATAGTGGGCGGTGATGCCGCCGGTCTTGTGTGCGACTTTGACTTGTTTTCCCAGCCCGACGGGCAAGCCGTCGTTGAGCTCTTGTTGCAGGAGGACCTTAATCATCTCGGGCGAGCCGGGAAGCTCGCCCTTGCCGATGGCGTCCATGAGACGGCAGAGGCCCCGGGCCGTGCCGCGGTTGGTCTTGCCGGCGTCGAAGGCCTTGATGTCCATCATGCGGTTGCGGAGCAGCAGCGCCTCGGCGCCGCCGCCGAGGGAGGTCATCAGCGCGGTGACGTCCGCTGGGGAGACGTGGTCCATGAGCAGGTTCGTGCCGAGGTTGCTGCTGCGGACAATCATCAGGCGCCCAATTTCGCGGAGGGTCTCACGTTCGCCGACGCGGGCGTACAAGGTTTTCTCCTCGTCGTCCTCGGCTGAGAGCTCGAACCGCGAGCCGTCGATCGAGCTGGGGGAGGAGTTGGCGATTTCGACCTTGTCGTCGAGGTTGAATTTGCCCTTATCGGCGAGGTGGTACAGCCCGGCGAGGAGGCCGACCTTGATCGTGCTGGCGGGGTGGAAGACGGTATCACCGGCAAAGCCGAACTCGCGGCCGGTGCCCCACTGCCTCACCCACACGCCCACTGCGGGGCCGACAGCGTCGTCGCCCAGCTTGCCGCTCCACACGGGCCCGGTTTTGACTTTGAGGCGATCCTCGACAAACGCCGCCAGTTGGTCGTTGAAAAGCATGGGGTCCTCCGGGGAAGCCTAGGTCGATGGTCCGTGCGGCGCGCGTAGAATGGGGCGAACCGGGGGCAGTTGGCAACCGGCTTTCCCGACGAGAGGCAGAGAGATTGTAATGAAACTTCCGGTGGTCGACACGTGGTACCGCGACGGGTTGTCCTTCGAGTGCACGCAGTGCGGCAACTGCTGCACGGGCGGGCCGGGGTATGTGTGGATGAGCGATGTGGAGGTGGGGCGCCTCGCGGAGTATCTCAAGCTCTCGGTGGGGGAGGTGCGGCGGAGGTACCTGCGAAAGCTGCAGGGGCGTGTGTCGCTGAGGGAGACGAAGACCGAGGCGGGGCTGTACGACTGCGTGTTTCTGACGACCAGCACGACGTCGCAAACATTTCCAGACGGAAGCACGCGGGAGGCGACGAAGCGCGGCTGCGCGATCTACCCGGTGCGGCCCCTGCAGTGTCGGACCTGGCCGTTTTGGGACGGGCTGTTGTCGTCGCGGGACTCATGGGAAAGGGCCAAGCGTATGTGCCCGGGGATGGACAAGGGCAGGGCGTACACCGCCGAGCGGATAGAGGAACTGCGGACCGCGAAGGATTGGCCGGAGAGCCCGCCCACCAGTGCGGCGACGTGAAAGGGGTCAGTGAGTCGGCCGGGGGACGGAGACGCCGAAGCCCCACCCAGCGGTGTAGTTGATGATCTTGAGCAGCAGGTGGTTCTTGCCGGCTTTGAGATAAACGGGGACCTGATCGTTGCCGGCGGAGTAGCCGCGGTGGGCGTCGTGGCGGTGGACCTCTTTGCCGTTCAGCCAGATCACCACGCCGTCGTCGCTCCCGACGCCGAGGACGGTTTCGCGGGGGTGGACCGAGTCGATCTCGGCGTAGGCGTAAGCGGCGGCGAACTCATGGCCGCCAAGAACCCCGTCCAGCGAGACAAAGCCCCGCTTGCCGCTTTGGGCGGTGATCCATTTGAGGGCACCGACGGGGGCGACGGTCTCGACCGCTGCGCCGCCAGCCTTGAGGTACGCCTGCTCGAACGGCGCGGCGAAGTTCACCGAAGTCTTCTCGCGCGAACCGATCTGGAACGGGCCGAGTATCTTGAACGACGGGATGAACTCGTCTTCCGATTGTTTCTGCGCGTCGTCCCAGCTTTGGCGAAGCTGCTTGGGCGTGGGCGGGTTGAACGTCTTCCCGCTCGACGGAATCAGCGATTTTTTCGCGTCCAGCGGGGGGAGGAAACCGCCCTTGCCCTCGAAGCCATGCCCGGCGATGAGCTCGTCGCACATGTCGACGATCTGGTCCAGCGTGAGCGTGGCGGCGGTGAGCGGGTCGAACATGGCGGCTTGATAGATGTGGTCCCGGCGGCCTTCAAGGGCGGCGCGGATGAACAGCTCGTGCTGAGTGACGTGCGGCTGCATGTATCCGATGAGCTGGGGCGGCAGGGCGCCGACCGTCGTGAACTGCAACCCGGCGCGATCGACCAGCGTGGGCGCTTCGGCGATGGCGTCGTCGGGCAGGTTCGAGATTGCGCCCCGGTTGGGCATGTTGCCGTACACCACCGACGGCTTGCCGGTGGACATCGAGTGGATGATCGTCGAGCCGTACTCGGGCGACTTGTGCACATCCATGGGCGAGTCGTTCGCCGCGAGCGTCTTCATCCGCTCGAACTCGTCGACGATGCCGTCGCAGCGGCGGAGGTACTCGTCGATCGGAACGTCGTACTTCGCGTAATACGCCTTGCCGCGGGGGATGAAGTGCGGGGAGTACTCGGCGTTGTGCTCCGAGCTTTCGGTGACGAAATGGCCCAGCCGCTTCATCAGCTCGAACCGAACCTTGTTGGTGTTGTACACCTCCGCCCGACCCATCGCGCCAAAGAGCTTGGGGTAAAGGTCCTCCACGCCCTTCATCAGCCGAAGGTAAAACGCCATGTGGTTGATCCCCGCGCAGACAAAGTCCACGTCTTCGGGGTTGACGTTGATGTACCCCATAATTTGATTCAGCGTGCCCTGCACACTGTGACACAAGCCAACTGCGCGGATGTCGCTCGTCCGCGTGATCGTCTGCATGTTCATCGACATCGGGTTGGAATAGTTCAGCAGCACCGCCCGGGGACACACCGCCATCATGTCAGCCGTCAGCCCCTTGAGCAGTGTAAACGTCCGTAGTGCCCGGAAAACGCCCCCCGGGCCGGTGGTGTCGGCGATGGTGAAGTTCAAGCCATACTTCCGAGGGATCTCGAAGTCGACCAGCGTCGAATCGAATCCGCCGATCTGCACCATGTTGATCACGAAGTC
>JBBRUM010000249.1:0-5802 GCA_038247815.1 Tepidisphaerales bacterium
AGGAGGACATTGTCTGGCGGAACGATACAACCGGGCAGGCGGTGGTGTGGTTCATGCGCGGGCGGGGGGTGCGCGAGGTGACGGGGCTGGGGCCGGTGGCACGGAATCTGAACTGGCGATTGGACGCCGCGGGGGATGTGAACGGGGACGGCCGGGCGGATTTGTTGTGGGTGAATCAGCAGACCCATGCTGTGGCGGTGTGGCTGATGCGCGGGACGGCGTTTTTGTCGTTTCGGCAGTTGGGTCGGGTGGACGGCCCTGGCTGGGAGATCACCGGGGTGGCGGATTTGGACGGGGACGGCGGAAAGGAAATCATCTTCCGCAACGCCGATTCAGCCCAGTTGCAAACCTGGGCGGCGGATGTGCGGTGAGGGCGGTACTAATCCTTGATGTCATCAATGTGGATGGAGAAGGCGCGCTCCAGCGCCTTGAGATAAGCGGGCCAAACTTGGTCGCCGGGTTTGCTGCAACATTTGTGACCTATGCGCACGACATTGCGTGATCGCGGGGCGGGGGATGATTTGGGCGCGATGATCAACTTGTCGCCACCGCTCCCGCGAATCTCATACCCTTCGCGTTCGAGGTGGCGTTGGAGCACCCGCCATTTTACGATCCGTCGCGGCATCAGTGTGTCAGTTCGAGTTCATCGGCGGTGTAGGAGAGGCGTTTGCCTCCCCCTTGAAAATGCACTTCCATTTCATCCGGCCATTGTCCACTGACCATTTTGTAGGCCACCTCATACACCTCCCGTGGCAGCGGCTTGCTTCGCTTGGCCAATTGGCGGATTTCAGCAGGGGCATCGCGAAGGATGTCAAGGCTGGGGTCTTCCGATGCGGCCTGCATGATCTGATTGACCGCCTGCATCAAGTCGGCCAAGGCGCGGGACAGATCGACGCCGATTCCGATCTGATCGGTGCGCAGACTGTGGGCGATCCATCCATCGCAATCGTCATCGCGATAGAGCACGACACTGTCAACCACGCGTAGAGCGCTCTTGCAGTTCATAAGTCTATTTTAGCACGAGTTTGGTTCGTCGTCGCCTGTGATGCGGTTATTTGGACGCGGGTTGGGCGGCTTCGGGGCTTTTGGGGCCTTTGGGGATTTTGGTTGCGCGGGGGGGCGGGGCGATGGCGATGCCGGCGCGTTCGAGCAGTTCTCGTCCCTGGCCGACTTGGAGCATGAGCACCTGGTCGCCGGCGGCGAGGCCTTTGTCGACCTTGGCGTGGGTTTCGTTGCTGGTTCCCATCTCGATTTTGCGGGGGGTGACGTCGTTGCCGTTTTTGACAAAGACATAACGATCACCGCCAGTGGAGAAGATGGCGGGCAGAGGGACTGCCAGCACGTCTTCCTCCTTGTTGACGAAGATTTCCGCTTGCACGCTGGTGCCGGGTTTGAGGTTGGGGGGGGTGGTGTCGAGGGTGATCTCGACGGGGTATTCCTTGAGGTCGGGATTCCACCACTGGTTTGAATCGTAAACGACGGCGATGGTTTTGAGAGTTCCCCAGACCGGCTCGGTCAAGCCGCTGATTTTGACCCGGGCCCGCTGGCCTTCGCGCAGTTTGTGTTTTTGGGCTTCGGGGATGCGGACAATCGCCATCATGGTGTCGGTTTCGGGAAGTTTAATCAGCACCTGTTTTTCGCTGACTTCCGCCCCTTCGGCGACCCGCCGTTCGCTGCGACGATCCCCGCTCGAGCCGTAGACGACCATGCCGTCGGTGGGGGCGATGACGGTGCAGGCGGCGAGTTGTTCCTGAAGGCTGGTTAGTTTGCGCTGACGGAGCATGAGGGTCTGCTCTTTGGCGGATTTGTCGGCGGTTTTTTGGGAGAGGTTGCTGGCGTTTTCCTTTTGGACGCGGGCGAGTTTGGCATCGGATTGCGCGAGGTTGTTGCGTTTCTCGGCAGTGTCCTTGCGGTGGGTGTATTTATCGAGCACCATCAATTGGGTCTGGGTTTTGGCCAGTTCATTTTGTGCGGTGAGGACTTCGAGTTTGGATTTTTCGACATCGGCGGGTGTGACAAACCCCTTGCCGTAAAGGCTCATGGTCTGCTCGAGGTCTTTTTCCTTGTTGGCGACGGTGATTTTCGCCATATCGAGGACGCGCTGGGCGTCTTGAAGCGACTGGGGATAGGTTCCGTCTTCGTATTGTTCGAGATCGAGTTGGGCGAGGAGGAGTTCGACCTTGGCCGATTCGAGATTGGCGGCGTTGGTGGACTGCTGGATTTCCAGTCCTTCGCGGGCGGCGGTGGCCTCGGTCTGGGCCTTTTGCACCTCGAGAAGGGCGTCGTCGATTTTTTGTCGAATGGTGGAGCTGTCGAGGACGAGCAGTGTGTCCCCTTTTTTCACTTCCGACCCTTCGGGCACGAGGGTCTGGACCATGCTCTTGCCCTCGACTTTGCAGCGGATTTCGATGTTGTTGACGGCCTGGAGTTCGCCGTCTTTTTGGACGCGAACAATCAAATCCATCGGCGAGACGGTGTGATAATCCCCGCCCGCGACCACCGCAGGAGCGGTGACACGGCGCGCAAACAGATAGCCTCCCAGCAGCACGAGCACCGCCAAGAGCGCGATGATCCAGGGGGTGGCAAGGATTTTTTTACGAGAAACGGTTGTATTCGGGATCGCGATGGTACTCATGGTAATCAAAAGCCGCCCGGCCGATGATGAACCGGCCAAGTCCTTATCTTACCATAGTACGTTCGTTTGAGGAGAAGGTTGCGAAGAAGTTATGAAAACGGAAAAGATTGCCCCCGGCGGGTGCGTTGTCCTTACCCGATTCTCTCTCCGCACTGGAAATAGGGCTTGGCGGCAACCTCTCGGATGACAGGAATCGTCCCTCCTCGCCCGCGTACCCGTGGGAGAGGGTTGGGGAGAGGGCAGTCGGCGTCATCTGGGAAAAGCCCTCTCCCCAGCCCTCTCCCGGCGTACCGGGCGAGGGGGTAAATCAACTCACCAGCAGCAAGAACTGCGGTTTGAGAAGAATCGGGTAAGGACAAGGGCGGGTGCGAGGGGGCGTCGAGCGGGTCACGCGATCTGTTTCAACCGTTTGGCCTTTACCGCGCGCTCGAAACCGGGCAGGAGATAATTCTCCGCCACCGCATCCCAGCTCATGTGTTTGGCCAGCTCGAAACCGCGATGGATGAAGGCGTCGAACTCTGCCGGTGAGCGCGGGAGCCGCTCGATCAAATCCGCCGCCACCTGCTTGGCGACATCATGCTCGATCTGCTCGCGCTGCTGCTGGCCGATGCCGAGAAGTTGCTCGGGGCGGATGCTCTTGTTGGGCAGGTCGGTGTAGTCGGCGACAATGACATTTGGCGTATCTTTTCCGCCGGTGACTTTGTCAACGAATCCCGCGCAGCCGCAGACGTTGGTGATAACGCAAATCCCGCCGAAACTGATCGGCTCGACCTGGGCGATGCCGAACGGCTCGTAGATCGACTGGCCGAACTCGACATCGCTGCCCTTGCGGATGTCCATGAACTCCATGTCCGCCGGCATGCGCTTGCCGCAGAGGCGCTGTTCCCAGCCAAACTGGTTGATGAAAACGACTTTGACATTGCGCGATCGGGCGTTGAACTCCTGCACGCCTTGGTAGTAGGCCGCCTCGCCGTTGGACAGGTCAGGGAGACCTTCGCGGTGGGCGACGGGCCAGTGGTAGTGCTTTTCCATGTTGAGGATGTCGTCGGTTCGCCGGCCGGGGACTTCGGTGCTGAGGGCGAAGAGCACGGCGGTCTCGTCGCGCTCGCGCAACAGCGTCTCGACATGCTCGAGCACACGCAGGTCGCGCCACATTCCCTTGGAGGGCACAAGCCGGGTGACGTGGCTGAAAACGTAATCGGGCTTGTAGCCGAGCAGATTTTCGGCGTATTGCCGCAGTTTGTTACGGCTGATCATTTTCTCTTCGACGCTGATTTTCCAGTGCGGCACGCCGTTGTAGGCCAGCTGCATGTCCACCGCGGCGAACTCTTCACCCAAAAACCGAATTTCTTTGAGCGTTTCATCCCCGACGGCGAAGATGTTGTCGCAGAAACGGGCGGCGCGGATGAGGGCGTGTTTGTAATAGCCGCTCTGATCGCCGAAGACGTCATCGACGTAGTGACCCTGTGTCATGGCGACGCGCATGACGTTGTAGAACATGGTGTCGTGGCCGGGCTGGCCTTCGACGATCCGGCGCATGGTGGCGCACTCGTGGGCGTGGAAGATGGTGCGGAAGTTGGAGGTTTCGCCCTCCATGATCGCCGCCATCACCGTCGGCATGCCCATGTATTCGTGCGACAGGACGATGGCCGGCTCGAGGGGGCTGCCGACGCCCAGGGCGTGCATGGCGGCGATGGCTGGCTCGGCCAGGCGCATGTACTGCTCGTAATCCCAGATGTATTCATATTTGGCGCTGTCGATGCCGAAGGTCTTCCAGACCTTGAACTTGAACTCGCCGAGTTTTTTCATGTCGTAGCGGGCGACATCGATCAGCAGGATTTCGGGCGTGCTGATCACGCCGGTCTCCTTGTCGATGAACTTACGCCGGCCGTAGACGATGCCCACGTCATAGGTCTGCTCGATCTCGCGGAAGCGGGGGGCCAGCGGGGAGCGGAAGAGCGAATCCATGCTCGAGTAAAGCACTTCGCCCTGCGGCCCGAGGCGCTGGTCGCCTCGTTCATCGCCCGGCCAGAAGGGGCCGACGAGGATGTTTCGCTGCGCCTTGGCCAGATAGGTTTTACTGGTCAGCATCCCCTGGAGCACCGCTCCGATGCCGCCAATTTTCTGGATCGCCTCGTGGGTGACATGAACAACTGTCTGGGTCATTTGTGATTCCTTGGAAAAACTGCGCATCGTTCCCCTGATTCCATTATCGGCCAAACGGTGGGGGACGTAAGAAAACCTTTGACGGTATCCCGACAGGGCTGATTCGTCCATCGGCAAGGATTTCAAATGTGGTTAATTAATTTTGCGACATTCTGCACGCGTTCGGTGTTCTGTGATAAATGATTTCTCATTTTTTGTGCCAACCATATTTTTTCGCGTTAATATGACTCAACACACAACTCTTTCGGGGACGTTGTCATGTTGAAATGCAAGCATTTGATGGATTCGGTGGAAAATGATGATGGGCTGCGCCTGTGGATCGAGCCGGTGGGGCTGACCAAGGATCTGAGGGAATGGTGCGGGGTGAACCGGCTTCTGCCGGAACTGGCCCCGCCTGTCGAGCTGGCGGCCTGGTTTGACCGACATCCGGACGGCTACGATTGTTTCCGCCGCCAATATCGGGGTTGGCTTCGGCAACCCAAGCATCAGATGTTATTGGACGCATTGGCCCGCGCCATGCCGCACCAGAACATCACGCTGCTTCATCAAGGCTCGCATCCATCCCAAAATGCCGCCATGACGCTCATGGAGATCGTCACCGAACAGCGCGCCGCCGTCATGGGTTTAACTCCTGCTTGAGATGAATCGTTCGAATTACCCTCTCCCCCGTACTCGGGGAAGAGGGGAGGGTGTGGGGCCGGTGGGATGACAAGGTGCCGCGTATTCACAGCGTCGGGGGGGGGGGGCCCCCCCCCCCCCCCCCCCCAGGGGGCGCGGGGGGGGGCGGCTCCGCCCCCTCGCGGGGCGGGCCCCCCCCCCCCCCCCCCCCCCCCCCCCCCCCCCCGCCCCCCCCCCCCGCCCCCGCCCCCCCCCCCCCCCCCCCCCCCCCGCCGCCCCCCCCCCCCCCCCCCCCCCCCCCGCGGGGGGAGCGAAAAGGTGGGGGGGTGTGGGAGTTTGGGCGGCGAGAGGTGGGGGGGGGGGGGGCGCGGGGGGGGAAGAAA